>CAJCIF010000479.1 GCA_903970355.1 Actinomycetota bacterium | reverse complement strand
TCAAACCAATAATCTCATTGCTTCTCATTCTTTGTCTGACGGCACGTCCCTGATTCTGGGAAGCCTCGCTCCGGAATGGCAAGCCTCGGAAAATGTTCTTGCCAATAAATACGAAGTTGTTATCACCAATCCGCCTTACATTGGCCGACGACTCATGAGCCGAGAGCTAAAAATTTCACTCAAGACGAATTTTCCGAATTCTCGCAGCGATCTTTGTGCCGCATTTCTTGAGCGTTGCATCGATTGGCTGTCGCCAGAAGGCCGTTTAGGAGTGATCACGCAAGCTTCCATGCTCTCTTTGCCGAGCTATGCCCAGCTTCGTCAAAAACTCTCCTCGCAATGCAATATTCAAATAACGGTTGCGGCAGGTTCAGGCGTATTTCCCCTTTTGAGTGGTGAAAAGGCCGACAGCTTGTTGCTGGTTGCCCAGAAGGAAAAGAAACAAAACAGCCTGGAGGCAATCAATGCAATTGAGCCGCAATACACAATGTCGGCTAGCAAAGACAAATCAATTGCCCTTAAAACCGCTTTGACTGAAAACAGCTCATCGAGCCTGAATCCTTTTCTGAAAGAGTTAGCGGCCCATGCCGTTCCTTTGCACACTATTGCCGACATTCGTCAGGGTCTTGCTACGACAAATAATGACCGATTCGTAAGACTCTCCTGGGATGTCGCACCCCACCTCGTAAATAAGAGTTGGTATCCATATCTAAAAGGGGCCGGAAGCGAAAAGTGGAACTCAGAAAATAATTTCCTGGTGAACTGGGCCAATAATGGTCGCGAAATCAAAGAAGCGGTCGTGGATGCCTATCCGTATTTGAACGGCAAATACGCCTGGGTTGTGAAAAACGAGCAGTTTTATTTCAAGCCGGGTTTGTGCTTTTCTTTCGTCAATAAAAATTGTCTGGCAGTACGCAAGATGCCGGCCGGATGCATTTTTGACGTTGCCAGCTCAGCGATTTTTGCAACCGGCGAAGACGAAGATTTTTTGCTTGGTTATCTAAACTCCACATTTGCAAGCATTTTGGCGACCTCGATTAATCCGACCATTAATTTTCAAGTTGGCGATGTCAAAAAGATTCCACTTCTGAAATTCGATTTGCCAACCAAAAATAAAATCGCCACCATAGCCAAAAATTGCCAGCAGTTGAAGTCTCAGCTTCTTAATGGCAAAGAGATGATCGCCACACTCTCAAAGCAACCCATTTCCGTTTACGACATAAAAAGGGTGGAAAGCCTTATTGCTGCCGAACTTCTCCAATTCACACAGTTGGAGATTTCGCTCGATCAAGTCATCCTCGATCACCTGAAACAAGTGTTTTCGGATAAAGCAGACACTTTATCAATATTAGAAGAGCGCTTGCTCAGCTCATCGTCGGACAAAATCGGAAAGGCAGATCGATTTTTGAAACCGTTCTACAACGAACTTTTAAACGAGCTGATTGGAAGTTATATGGATGCTGGCGATGGCGAAATGCCGTGTGTGATCGGGCATGATAAAAGTAATGTTTTTGATTCACTAAGAGAGATCCGCCCGCCTATTTTGAAATTGGCACCGGAATGTCTTTCCTACTTAGAACAAAAAATTCAAATTAAATCGCCAATTAGTCAAAACAAAGTTGTTGATTTCAACCGGCTCTTTGGGCAGCCATCCCGCTTTTGGGCAGTAAGATTGCCGAATAATAGTGCCCTGCTTTTACTATCCAGCGCGGCCATTCGAAACAGCGTTCAAGATAACTCGTGTGTCTTACAATTTGCGGCCGCAGCTGACAATAATTCGGAAGCTGCAATTAAGCAAGCAAATAAATTCCTGGCTGCGCTAAAAGCCAGTCTGAGTGAGGATACAACCTGGTCTACAAAACATTTGATTTCTCTTTGCGCAAAAATAAATCTAGAATAAAACAGGAAATTTCACGCTCGTTTTATATTCGTCTGGTAGATATGAATATAGTATTGCGCTTGCAATCACTTTTACTAGAGAATTGAAATGGCGGTTTCATCTACGTGTAATCTGTGCGGTAAACGCACACAGTCAGGAAGCATTGCTGGCTGGGTATTCCAGGACAGTTTTTGTCAATGCTCCAACGTCACTCTACAAGCAACTGATGAAGATGTTGAATGCAACATCCGCGAGAATCAATTTTCAAGTTTCGAATTTACTAAGGTCGATACCGGCCGAGTTTGGCATACAAGTATCTTTATTTTGGGGGCAGTTCTTGGTTTTGGTCTACTTCTTTATTTGACTAGATAAGACCAGACTCGAACCTGCCCCATCTTGCAGATCGCTTCTTATTTGCGAAGTTTATCTGCGACCGAAGGTCAGTTTGATTTTCGATATAAGCGTCTTGAGAGAAAGCATTGTCATCAAAAGCCCAGCGGATGCATATTGCATCACTAAACTGCCGGTGCCTGGATCAATATAGGCTTTCGCTTCTTGAGCTGGAAATACGGCTAACACTACTAAGATAGCTACAACAAATGAAATTACGCCAGTAACCTTTTGCATTTTTTCCCCCTCCAGAGAGGTCTTGCTTCATATTGACTACTTTACTCAGGCTATATAAAAGCTACGTAAAACAGCACAATTTTTTATTAGTACAAAAAACGAAAGCTTTATTAGGAACGAAGTCGCGCTCAGAGAACAGCTTAAATAGCCGCTTTCCAATGCCCAAAACTAACTACACCAGATCTACAACACGATTTGGGTAGGATTTGTGAATACCTAATGTGGTGGCACTAATAGCTGGAGTTTACCTTTTCGTAATCATCTTTCACCCAGCTAAAGCCAGGGTCGACATGATGACCTGCGATATAGTCAGACTCTAAAACGACGAACTGGCGCACTGATTGACCGGGGAAAGTCAAACCAGGATTGCCATCAAGACTGGAAATTGCATCAACCAAAGATTGGTCAAAAAGGTGATTGCCGCTCGAGTGCACCATCTGAATTTGAATATGGCGATCGCGGCTGACTGTTAAGCGCAAAGTAGCCATACCAGGAACAGAAACCATCTCACTCCATTTGGCGTAAATAGCACCTGAGAGTTGTTTGTGCCATTTCTCCCAGGCTAGAACCAGCTCCTTTGAGCCACGTTCAGCACCCAGGTCAAATTTGTTGTTGGGGATATTGCCGTATAAACCCGGCGTACTCGAATCAGGCGCAGCTTTTTCCGCACCACCAAGAAGAGGATTCGAAAAGGCAGTTTGATCAGTCAATCCGGACTTTAACCGGGGTGGTGCAACAGGAACACCTCGTTCGATACGAAGACTATCATTAGGTGCCTGACCCGGACCATTGGTGGGTCTTGCGATCCGCATCTGTTCTTCAGTTTGTTGAACTTCACCTTGCAGGACATCGGCGCTTGCAGGATTTTGCAGAATGCTTAATGAAAGAATTGCCAGTAAATAGATCTCAGGTTTCCACATATCCCATGTTCACTCTAATAAATAAATTCAACGTCCTCAGAATCCACGCAACAAACCAAACAATCCGCCCATCGCAGCACCGTACATTATGCCGCGCCCACGACCGCCGTATCCGCTAAATGCACCGCCGAACGCTGCTCCCATAGCAGCACCAGTTAAACCACCAATGGCTGCGCGTTGAATGCGACTGCTCTTTTCCGGTTTGTAATTACTGGCATTGTAGCCACCATATCCGGTGGACTGCCAGCCCGTCGAAGAGGAAGAACCAGGAGCTCCAATGCCGGTAAAGGGAGTAATCTGTCCAGCCTTTTCGCCGCTACTTCCGGTATCATCATTCGCTATTACATCGTTTCCGCGAGAACTGCTATTGCCGTGCGCGCCGCCATTAGCAATAAGGCGATCGAGATCGCGCCGGGCGTCCTGATACATTTGATTGTCCGGCGAAAGACTGATGGCATTGTTTAGAGCGCTGCGCGCATCCAGATATCTACCCTTCGCTTTGTAGGATTGAGCCAGGGCGTATTGAACGTCAGACTCATTTGGAGCCTGGCGGCTTACATCTTCAAGAATGCTGATTGAAGAATCGTATTCGCCTTTCTTAAAGGCGCTTGCTGCTTGTTGAACACGCTGTTTTAATTCGCTGCGCTTTTGCGGATCGAGCGGCACCTGAGGAGCTTGTGCCCTGGACGGGACGCCGCCATCAGAAGGAGGAGGCAAATAGGCCGTATCCGAACCTGAACTTGCTAGCTTCGATTGAATCGATGCAACAGCGCCATTGATGTCCGAATCACCCGGACTCGATTTCTGAGCTGTCTTGTAATATTTGAGCGCTTCATTCAAGTTACCTTTGCCTTCAGCAATGGCACCCAGGTTGTAATTGGCATCAGCGTTTTGTCTGTCCGTTGCCAGCACTCGCTTGAATGCGCCTTCCGCCTGGTCCACCTTGCCTTGCGAGTAAAGCTCGAGAGCCTCGCGCAAAGCCGTTTTCGTTCTGTCGATGCCCGGTGCCTTTGCCGGCATTTCGTCCAGGTCGCCGTCGGCATCTCCGGGTGGTGGTGGATTTGAAGCGACAGGCTTGTTTGAGTTGTCCATTTGCGGCACCAATGGTGGCTTAAGCAGGTTTGTGCTTTTCCCTGCTGACAAGGCCAATTTGAGTGCATTAATTCGGGACGAGAGATCGCCGGTCTTGGTTTCCCCAAAAACTGAGTTCTCTAGTGAGGCAACACGCTCATCGCTGGGGTAATTCTTATGCGGCCCTCCAAACAGGGTGGTTTCGCAAATACTCAGGTTTTGAAGATCGGAATAGCTGAGTGCGCCTGCTGCAACCATACCGTTGCGGGCGGCAACATTGCCATTTACTGCCAAAGCAGGCCCAACCGCAGTGGAAAAGGCGAACAGTCCAGACTGAATAATGCATAGCACCTTCGAACTTAACTGTAAGCGTTTCATGACAATTCCACTAAAACCAGAGGTTGAGTAAAACCACTCAGAATTTCCGAGTTTCTTCTCTAAGTATAGTAAGACTTGAAATCGTGCACTTTGTGTGAAGGTAAAACCCTCAACAAGACTCAAATATATTAGGTTTAACCATAGGTTCGAACTGCTTCTGCCCGCAGATCGAAACTGCCACCGGTTACAACCTTTTCGCCCGGTTTTAGACCTTTGAGAATTTCCACATAATCGCCGGCTTCCGAGCCCAGGTTTACCTTTCGTTCTTCAAAAGTCTCCGGACCCGTCGGAACATAAACTACCTTTTCGGACCGGGCATCCTGAACCGCAGTTTTTGGAATAGCAAGAACCATATGTTCACCGACCAGTATTCGCATTTTTGCAAACATCTTCGGCTTGAGTAGAGAAAGCGGATTGGCTACCTCTGCTCGTACCAGCAAGGTTCTGGTATCACCATCAACCTGATTAGCTACATAATCCAGCTTTCCGCGGAAAACACGATCTGGAAAACTATCGACTAACAATTCGATAGGCTGTCCGAGATGGACTTTCGGTATATCTTTTTCAAATACATCTGCCTTGAGCCAAACGCTATGAAAGTCACCAACAGTGAAGAGAGGCTTAGTAGGATCAACAAGCTCGCCCACATTGACCAAACGCTCAACCACTATGCCGTCTCGGGGTGAGAGGACAGGCACCAGAGGATCGACCTCTTCCTTTTTCATTACTTCGCTGATTTTGTCATCGGTAACACCGAGCAACCTTAGTTTGGTCTTCGCAGGACCGGTTACCAACTTCATTTTTTCTTGAGACAAAGAGACGGTAGCATCGCGCTTTCGTTGCAATGAAGTTAGTGCAATTTGGTCTTTGAAGAATTGCGTTTCAGCTTGTTGAAAATCAGCTTGTGATGCTATTTTCTCGTCAAAAAGATTCTTAAGACGTCTGAAGATCTTTTCGGAAAGTTTGACTTGAGCTTCGGCTGTAGCAGTATCGCAATCTATTTGCACTAAAGCTTGCTTCAAATCTGATCGCACTTGTTGTTCGGCTTGCAATAAGTCGGATTCTGCTTGTTGGATATCCGTACTGCGGACAATCATGAGCGGTTTGCCTTCCGGTACATGGTCACCAATACTTGCCAAAATTTCCGTAATACGGCCGGTCACTGGTGTTGTGACGTGGGTCTGAGTATTAGCATTGGCAAGTACTTCACCTGTGACATTTACTGAGATGTCGAGCGTTCGGCGCCGAGC
>CAJCIF010000478.1 GCA_903970355.1 Actinomycetota bacterium | reverse complement strand
TGAGTTTGAGGATTCGATCGCAGGACATGGCCCTATTGCTATGACAAAAGCAGCGACGAGCCAAAGTTTTTTTCTAAGCGAGAAGGGAAGCATCGACAAATAAATCCTTTTGGAAAACTAGTACGGGAACAGCAACTCTTGCGCGATGCGCGATCGAAGAGTATACGAGGATATTGAATTTCCTCGATGTTGCCAACCGGACTTTACGCAGAACAAGTCAATAAGTCAAAATTTTACCGCCCCCGGTCAATTTGTGTTTATTAGATAGATCTCGTGTAACCAAGTGGAGTACATGATGCATAAACGTCTTTCGTCTGCGTTTTTAGCGATATCGGCAGTCTTCTTGCCCAATATCGTGGTGCCTTCTACGGTTGTTGCTGCAAACATACCCGGCACATCGATACCAAATACGGTTACTCAGTTGATGATCCAAAATACAACTAGCAGTGCAATCGAGACTTATATTGTATTGGGTGCGCCAGCCGGAGCTCAGGACGGATGCGGTGCTCAATTTATGGATCCAGCAATGGGAAACGGATCGGACATAGTTATTCTAACCTTGGCCGGAACGCCAGTTACGTTAACGGTAGATAGTAACTTGAACGCGCACTTCACCTTACCCGCATCCACTACGCTTGCGCTTGTAAATGTGCTGCTAAACCCATTTCCACAGGGTGGTGCGACTGGGTCGCAGGATTGCTTGGAAGGTATCAATGTATCGTTCGGCGGTTACCCAACCTGTCCGAACGGTACGTTTGCAAACGGTGTCAGTACATGGGAAGGTAGCCTCAATCTTTCTGGGACCACCAACAATAATCCCGATGTAGGTTATATCGAAAGTACAGACATTAGTTGTGTCAATGGCGCAAATTCGGTTATCGAACTAACAATAGCGGCTCCCTCAACAAATGCGCTTCTTTGGCAATACGACTCGCCTACACAATCGATCCCGGCTGGAACGAGCGCCAATAGCCAAAATTCGTATGTACTGGTCAGTTCCAATCCGAAGCCTCAACAGTTTTATAATGGAATGCAGTTCAATGGATGCGATGATAACTGCTCCAAGAACGGCCCGATTTATGGAGTGCCACCACACTCAGGTACGGATCGCCCTTGGGTTCAGCCTTTCGGAGCTTCCCAATGCAACATTTTTCCTGATCCCGGACCACCGTGTGGAGGTGCTACCGTTGGACAATTCTGTGCGGCTGACAATGGATTTACAACGCCAAACATGGGATGCTCGGCCAACAGGGGACCACAATCGGCGAATACGCAAACAAATCAATTTGGTGGCAGTCTGACAGTCAGTTACCTGGGTCCTACTGTACCACCGGCAAGTTGCCCTGGCAGTACACCACCACCGCCACCGCCTCCGCCTCCGACACCATCGAACCCGAATCACCACAACAAGGCGCTGCCTCCCGGGTGCGTGCTGCCCGCCAAGCCGACTGCCAAGCAGTTGCGAGAATATTATGAGATGAAAGACGCTTTGCTGCGAGACTTTATCGAGCATGGCATAAATCACAAAAACGGCAAAGGTATGCCGAACGGCTGTGATGGAAGGATGATGACTCCATAGACATCTGAGTGACCGAACTGTCTCTCTGGTAATTGACGGGGAATTGAATAAATTGCCGCTATGGAGCACAAAATGGAAAAGCGTTGCAGTTTTTGTAGCATGCGCGCTTTTCATCTTTTTGCCTCAAGTTTGTTATGGCGCAGTCACGGACATGACGGCGGATATTCCCGACGCTTACTTGGCGCGGCAGTTTCCCTGGGCCTTAATCGTCGACCTGCCTGATGCAAATTCTTACTTGCAGTATCCCGATTCCAGGATCTGGCCGATTACAAAGGTGCGCGTAAATTTAAGAACCTACGAGAATAAGAACTCCGATGCTTACCAGAACACTTGCTATGAGACATTCTGGTATCACTATCATTTACCGACCGGATTGCGTCGCTATAGCGAGATTACCCTAGCTGAGCAAAGCAGAGGAGCGATCGTTGTTTGCCCAGGCTACGGCACCGCAAACCCATTGCAACGCCCGCTAGCAATTACAGACGCAGTTGTAAGACTATTGGCAGACGTTACGCTGCGGCGTGCTTCAGTTGTAATTGTCCTTGTACCTCAAGACGATTACGAATGTATTGCGGAAGGATTGCATGAGTTTCACTTTTTCCCTCAAATCCCGGGTCAGCCAATTGCCGGTCTCGGTTTACTTCTTAGAGCTTATCCGGCGGGAAGTGAGGGGCGTTTCTACCTTCAAAAACAGTAGAGCCTAGGTGCCACTCGGTGGCATCACATAGTGAATCGGAAACGATTGACTAGCGTGAAATACCATAACCCGATACTGTCGAAAAAGCATGTCGATTCCGAAGGGTTTAATTTCGATTTGCGTATTTACCTTGATGGTACCCGTTACCATTCCACCAGGGTTAACTAAATGGTCATTATCAGGATCACGGCGGCAGATCGGTTCGCTCATTATGGATATCTCTACGGGCAAAATTAGCTGGGGTGGAGAAATAAGTTTGCCAAAACCAGAACCAGACTGTGCGATTACCATGCGCACGCGATTTTCTGCCTCATTCGGATCACCAGAGGAGGCAAATGCAGCAGCATTACGACAAACTGAGTCGTTCAGTGCTATTGCGTAAAGCGCCGATGCCAAATCTACCAGTGCAATGCCGAGAGCATAAATTACGACAAGCCCACATGATGCCTCTACGAGTGATTGCCCAGCTCTTCTCATTGCCCGTCTCATCGCCCGTCTCATCGCCGATTACTCGCTATTTGGAATCCGCTGACGCACCAAATGTGGTGCCAGTTGCAACTAAACTGATGGGGACTTTTGTCGATTGGTCCCAGGGTACAATGCTGTCCATTGCAAAATATACCTGTAGTGCGCTTGGAATTTGTTTCGGTAGTTCTCTGGTATTTCTGCCATCTGAAAAAATCGTTGCATAGCGCACAAATACGTGCTCATTTGTATTGCGCGCAGCAGATCCTATAAGACCGATCGCCGGCGGTAGAGATGAAAAATTGAAGTCGAGGTCTGAGTCACTTTCCGGCAGTTTAGCGTTGATGTCACTGCGATACAGTTTGCTAGTTTTATCAAAGTATAAGTTGAAGCGATCAATTGCGGTTAACTCCGGAAGACCGTCAAGCACCCGAACATTGCTGTTTACTTTCGCAATACGCCCAATATCAACTCGCAAAATTTCGGGAGTGAATATCTTAAGACCCATGCAGGAGAAGATACTCTCCTTTTTTCGCTGACGATTATATTCAAGAACAGCATTTTGGATTTCAATTGTGGTCGCCAAAATCTGATTTTGACGTTCGCCTTCCACCAGAATGTGGCCAGAGCGAGCGTCGGTGAGCAGGCGGTCGCAAAGAGCACTCAATTCAGCGCTTTTTTGCTGAGAGCTATCCAAAGAGTGCTGGCGAGAAACGAATATAAGCTCTCGCGAAGCCTCTTGAAGTTGGTTAATTTCGCCAATTCTGTCGTTAATATTGAGCCTGGTTGCCAGAGAGAGAGCCAGAGAATCAGCTTTATACTGGGACTGAGCCCGCATGAAAAGTAAATAATTGAATCCGATACCAAGCAGCGCGACGATCAGAATTATTCCGATGACGAGGCTCACCAGAAAAATCATATTGCCTTTTGACTTGCGGCGCGTAATCATCCTAACTTAGAATACGTCCCATGCAGAAGCGGGGCAAATTATATCATCGCCGTGCTTTGCGCCGTGCTTTGCGCCGTGGTTGTCATAACCGGTCGCCATTGGCACGACAAAGTGGCAGTCAAATCGTAGAGTTTTTGGCGGCGATTGTTCTCCTGCTTGGTTTTCTTGTAATTCCGTGTCTCGATCTTGCTATTGTTCCGATACGTTGGATGATGGCTCAAGAACTGATCAATAGCTATGTTAGAACGCTATCAATGTGTGAGACGTTTACGGAATCTCAGCACATAATTGATTCCGATCCGTCCTTGAAAATCCGTTTGCTGAGGTTAGGCGGGGTAGAGGTCGAATCTCTTAAATTGGCACTGAAAATTACTCGAGTTCGACACCAGCAAAGCGAAATACAATCTCTTGAGGTACTTTACCCTGGTCAAATTCCATCGGCCTGGCTACCGGACGGATCCTTTGCCCCATGTACGTACTCACTTGATATCGACGCAAAACTGACGATAGCACCAGCGGTGGTGATGAAGTGGGAAAGAATGCCTGTGCCTGGCCTAACGGAACCGATTCCGGTATCGTTGCGTGCTTCACATGAATGGATGAGTCTGGGGCTGGACCCTAACACGGGCAAATATTTCGTCAATGAGTGAGCACCGAATCAAGATGGGTTGCCATCAAAAAACATGATGGGAAGATGACGGCGCTGTGCCTCTCTCCAAACGACCTCTGGCACTTTCAGACTGTCATGGCCATATTCGTTGGTTGCCCAATCGGGATGAGTGGGGCCAAACAATTCCTTCATCGCTTCATCACTCATACCTTCAAAATAAACTGGCAGTCCATGCCGCTGGACTAGAATTCCGGACCAAGTGCCATTTATAAGTTTTACTTCGTTGTGCGCATAGAAGTCAGTGATGTGATCGGTGAGTGCATCAATAGACTTATTGGCAATATCAACGTCTTCCGCCGTTCCTCGATCATTTAGATCGGCTAGGCTGTGGAAACCAGATACCCTGTTCCAATAATCGACAATTTGTGACGCGTCAGGTTTGGAACCATCCCAGACGCTTGGCAGCAAATAGGAACTTGGTCTTGAGTCTTGAGCCCATTTCGTTACGTCTTCTACGTGCCTATCCCAACTAGACTCTCTTTGAAAAATCGTATGCAGATCTCTTGATGATGCTTGCGACACATGTTCTGGAGGAGCAGAGAAGACGGCTACTACTGAAGGCTTGCTTTCTTGTACGTAAACGGCGCCGTTGTTGTTCGTTATTAGAACAGAGGAAAGCATACTTTGGGGAGTTTCAATTGCCGGTAAGGCATCTATAAAATCGGGACCCAGTCCAACTCTATATGTGGCCGAATCATGTGTGGAAGTATGAGCGACAAAGGCGAATTTGCCATTCAGTTGGAAGGCTCCGAATCGATTAGGCAGTTCGGTCGTGAGTATTGGGAGCAAATTGCGGGCATATTGGGGAGCTCTCGCTTCAACCATACTTACAATGCCATTTGGTGTTTCCTCATTTTGCGTGGCATTAAGAGCGATGCGCCATTTAGCGCGTTCGGTCGGTACTCGAAATAGAACGGCTAGATCTGTCAAGGCATCGGAGCCATAGGTTCCGTCTGTCATGTTGGCAGCAGCAACTGCTAATTCCTGTCCGTCTACTATATTTGCGATTCTTTGAGCTCGAACGGGGTTATATTCCAAAGCGCTCAACATACCCAGGGCAAGAGATGCTCTTGCACCATCTACCGGTGCGGCATCGCCTATGGTGGCATAGTGGCAAATCGTTGCCAATGAAACGTCGATCTGATCTGAACTAGCTAAACTGTTAAAGTCAGGATTCGAGTGTAGTCTCTTTAGGGCCGGTTCAGCACCAGCAAAATCAAGTTGCGGAAATAAGGATTTTAGTCTGACCAGTGCTTCTTCTGGATGTTCCGAGGAAGCAGATAGAT
>CAJCIF010000477.1 GCA_903970355.1 Actinomycetota bacterium | reverse complement strand
CACCGCTTAATCCGCCGAATCGCCGTATGCGGACCCGCTCGTACGGTGGTGTGGCAGGGAGGGACCGTGAGGTCCCCCCTATGCCGATTGACGCGGACAAGGCGCTAAAGATTGATTAAGATTGCATCGAGCTCAAGTGGTTTTGCTTTTGAGACGCAAGTGAGTGACAGCTGCTCCTCGATTCGGTGCTTGATTCTGAATTCACTCTGTTGAGAAAACCAAATAACCTGTTTGGTTTATGGTAGGAACGTCATGATTAGTACCATTAGCGTTTTTGACATCGGGTAGGGTGTCGGCTAATGTCGACAATTTCCTCCCCGGTGGTCTAGTACTTTTCGGTGATCGTAAGCGAGAAATGAGGGAGTAGGGAGATTGACAATCCCTCTACGCAGAAGCTTCGTGTCCACTATGCTGAAGTTGTGTACCTTGGATTAGGTGATCTTTATGTCTAATACAATCAAACGCTTTTTCATAGAGGAGTCAGGGCAAGGAATAACTGAGTATGGTGCGGTTCTCGCTTTCGTGGCGCTATTAGTCGCCCTGGTCTTTTCTATTACTAGAGGCGCGCTTATGAGTGCGATATCTGCAGCCTTCTCATCTGTAGTAAGCCAATTAAATAATCTTTCTAAGTCTGCTGCTGGTGCATCAGCTAGTTGAAGACCGCTATTGAGAATTCGAAGGGCTCGTAACTAGTTTCGCTTTTCGCGTTTGGAATTTCTGTTCGCACTATATTTGGTGCCACACTTGCTTTTGTGGGCAGAAAAGTCGATCTATCCATGGAATTTCTATGGCATTAGAGACTTTTGCCACGGTCTGATAATTAGTATAGAAATGCTGTTTTTGGGGCATGTTGCTTGTACTACAGCCTTTTTCTACTAACATTTGTTGTCTATGAACCTGGAGCGCATGAAATCTCTACTCCTTACCGCGGTTATCGTGGTCGTGGGTGTGATTGGCTTTGTGGTTTATCAAGGCTGGACGACCGCACTTACCAATCGCAACGCCATGGAGTCGCAAACAGCTCTTTTCAATGAGCTGGAGAGCGTTCGGCAGGGTTATCGTGATGCCGAAAACCTGGAACGCGACTACCTGGCTACATCTTCGCCTACGAAGCTGGATATGTTCCATAAGGCCGTTGACGATCTCAATAATCACATTGCCAATGTCCAGAAAATCAGCGATACCCTGCCCAGTTCGGCAGCGGCGAACGTGAAAGAGGATATTGGGAAGCTCGAAGAAGTTATAAAGACGGGAGTAGACAATTTACGGGCCTTATCAATTGTCGGTCGAGATACCAATACGCAGGGGAGTAACGACAATAAACTGGGGAGCGACCTCAAGAATCGTGATGCCGTACAAATCGATGCTGTCATCTCTCAAATTGAGCAGACTGAACTTAAATCTTTGCAAAATCAATTAAACCGTGAAGGCTGGTATTCCTATCAGGAATTATCCATACGCATTCTCGGATTGTCCTTCTTCGGAATATTTGCTTTCTTCGTTTATCTTGCGCTGCGTTCTTATCAGCACTCCTATGAGCTAATTGAACGTAATTTGAATGCCGGCCAAAAGGAACTGACCGAAGCAAAAGCGCAATTGGATCGTTTATCGCATTTCGATTTTGTGACCGAGCTTCTGAACGTGCGTGGGTTGGAACGAGCCTTTCAAGCTGAAACTAATAGAGCTGGGCGAAGCGGTACGCAGCTTCTTGCCATTATCGTTTGCTGCGACAACTTTAAGACGGTTGCTGAAGATCTGGGACATGCAGTTGGGGATCTGGCCTTGAAAGAAATTGCAAGGCGGATCGCCAGAAATTTAAGACCAGCAGATCATGTCGGTCGTATAAGTAAAGACGAATTTCTAGTTATTCTGCCGGAATCACAATTGGCTTTTGCTCTAAGAGTTGGTGAAAGAATACGTTCTGCCATCTCTGATTCTCCGTTCAATAATGTCGCTGAGGCTTTGCACATTGAATGCAGTATTGGTGTAGCAACAGTGCCTCATCGCTCAGCCAATCTCGATGAAGTATTTACAGTGGCGCGTGTGGCACAACGGCGCAGTAAGGGTGTTTCAGCAGTTGTCACCAAAAATGGCGTGCATAGTTTCGAACCGAATGGGACACCTGAAGAAATTGTGGAAGTTCTTAGCGACATCCGCAACTATCGCACTGTATTCCAACCGATCATGGATTTATCAACAGAATCTATTCGTGGATATGAAGTCTATAGCCGTGGACCGGAAGGCAAGTTTGAAAGCCCAGAAGATTTTTTCCGTGCTTGTTTAGATAACAACATATTGACGAACGTTGATCTCGTTTGTTTAAAACACTGCATCATAACTACGCGTGATGCAAAATCGAATTTGTTATTTCACATAAACTTGTTTCCATCTACCTTGTTGGATACACCAATAGAGACGCTCATTTCGCTTTTCCCAGCGCAGCGAAAAGGGCATAGATTCTGCCTTGAGTTGAGTGAAGAAAAGTTTGATGGAGATCCGAACAACTGGCGTGATCATATAAATGCTCTCAAGCAAGCTGGCATTTTGATAGCGATTGATGATGTGGGATTTGATATTAGTTCTCTTGAACGATTGATTGTTCTTGAACCGGATTTTGTGAAAGTGGATCGCAAGTACGTGCAAGGCATCACGCGAGAGCCAGGCAAAGTGCGGTTGTTGAAACGACTTGCCAATGTTGGCAAATCATTGGGGTCTGAAATCATCGCGGAAGGCATTGAAACCCGCGAAGATTTGCCGATACTGCGCGAGTTGGGAATTCACTACGGACAAGGTTATCTTTGGGGCAAGTTGTTACCGGCATTGCCAACCGATGCGCAGCCTGGTTCTGTTAGAGCCGAAAGAACTTAGACCTAGTCATAGTTTCGAATAAATAACATTTTCGTCTTTGTTGTCAGCGTTTCAGCAGAATTATTTCGTTTTGGCTCGCTGTCAGCGTTTTCAACATTAACTCGGCGGTTGAACTTTTTTCGATCTCAACCGTAGTTAGATTTAGGTCC
>CAJCIF010000476.1 GCA_903970355.1 Actinomycetota bacterium | reverse complement strand
ATCATTGTATCAACTCGTGACAGCACCGATTCAAACAAGTCTTTTGCAGTGCCTTGCAGGGACTAGCGGTGCCTGGCTTTGTGATACCAAGGGTAGTGAATTGGCAAGATGTTACCCTGAGCTCTTGTATTCTCCCTTCCTTAAGGCGGCGATTAGTTACTGCAAACAGTGGGCATGAGACTGTCAGGCGCCATAGGGTGGCGCTCTAGACGAGATCATGACAATTTGTTATAGTCTTAAAAGGAGTCCTTTCAACGCTGGCCGGGCCAATTTAAGGCCATTTACTATTGCTCAATTTGAATAGCTCGCCCACAATAGGTGCGTCCTTAGCCTCTGAGCCAGGAGCTTCTATTTCTGATCTAAGTTTTCCTCTTGGTATGGGTGTTTGTGAATATGAAACCAAGTTTGACCGTCCTATCCAATGAAGCGCTGCGCGAGAACGTTAAGCGCTCCTTGCTGGAAGGCGCTGAGCTCCGGACACAGCTTGTCGAAAAATGCTGCGATTCAGTAATCCTCGCGGCCGAAACAGTCTATGACGCTTTGCAACGCGGAGGCAAAGTAATCCTTTGTGGTAATGGCGGCAGCGCTGCTGATGCTCAACACTTAGCCGCTGAATTCGTTGGGCGCTTCACAACGGACCGAGCCCCTTTGGCTGCAATTGCTTTGAGTACCGATACCTCGGCGCTAACGGCTATCGGTAATGACTATGGTTTTGAATTTGTATTTTCTAGACAGTTACTCGCGCTTGGTAATCCGCCAGACGTAGTGATTGGTATCAGTACAAGCGGTCGTTCTAAAAACGTTCTTAATGCTATGGAAACGGCTACCGAAAAGGGTCTTAAAACAATCGCCTTTTCAGGCGGAGACGGTGGTCCATTAGCGAGCATGGTCGATATTCCCATCGTTGTTCCTTCTACGAACACTGCCCGCATCCAAGAATGCCACATAACGCTTGAGCACATAATGTGTGAAGTGGTTGAATGTCTGCTCTTCAGCGGCCGGACAACCGCACGTGACGATAATGCTTCTCGCCCGAATCGAGAAAATCATTTGCGCAGTACAGCAAGCACCTCTCGTTGGTTGCGTTGCGTACAAGAATCGTAGGACTTTAAGCTGGCGCTTTTAGTAGGAGGAATCGTGGCTATTAATACGTCTTCAGTTAAAGTAGGAAAAAAATCAATTGGGCATGGGTTTCCATGCTTTGTGGTGGCGGAAATTGGCATAAATCACAATGGCGATATTGAAATCGCTAAGCAACTGATCAAGGTTGCCGCTGATGCCGGATGCGATGCCGTCAAGTTTCAGAAACGCACTGTTGATGTTGTTTACTCCGCTGATGAGCTTGCTAAACCGCGGGAAAATCCGTTCGGTGCAACCAATGGTGACTTGAAATGGGGACTGGAGTTTGATGAGAGCGAATACGCTGAAATAGACGTTTATTGCAAATCGCTTAGTATTCCTTGGTTTGTTTCACCCTGGGATGAAGCGTCTGTTGATTTAATTGCCCAATTTGATGTGCCTTGCTACAAGATTGCATCGGCGTCTTTGACTGATGATGGGCTTCTTCACCACATTCGCAAGAAACGAAAGCCGATTATTATGTCCACCGGTATGAGTACCATGGCTGAAATAGATCATGCTGTAAATGTTCTTGGCAAAGATGACCTCATCCTAATGCACACTACAAGCACCTATCCGGCTCAATTTGAGGAACTCAATTTGAGCTTGATTCCGGTATTAAAAGAACGCTTTGGCGTGCCGGTTGGTTATTCCGGACATGAAACTGGCATAGCGGCAAGCTTGGCTGCAGTAGCACTAGGAGCTTGCGCTGTTGAACGTCACATAACGTTGGATCGCGCCATGTGGGGCAGTGACCAATCAGCTTCTATTGTGCCGAGCGAACTGGAGCAGCTCGTCAAGGACATTCGGGTTTGCGAAATCGCTTTTGGGGACGGTGTTAAGTGTGTTTATGAGCGCGAAATCCCCATTATCAAGAAACTGCGTCGCGTTGGAGCCGCTGTTTAATTGGCAAATCAAACGCGAGAATCTGCAGTTGCTCTAGCCAAAGAGCTATTCAATTTATCGGGACGAGTGGCGATCGTAACGGGTGGTGCTGGACTTTTAGGTCCGATGCATGCCGAGATTTTGGCAGCTGCAGGAGCCAATGTTGTTCTTCTCGATCTAAAAAACGGCAAAGCAGCTAGTGAAGCAGCGAGGTTGCGTGAAGAATATGGAACCGATTGCATAGGGCTAACAACTGACATTACCAATGCCGGTGACATCGATGCGGCGCGCCAGGAAATTCTTGGTCATTTTAAGCGGGTGGACATTCTCATTAACAATGCAGCCAACAATCCCGATCCAATCGGACTAGCTGACTTGCGATTCGAGCACCTTTCCTTGGAACATTGGGAAGCGGATATTCGTGTTGGTCTTACCGGTGCTTTTCTTAGTAGTAGAGCCTTTGGCACTGAAATGGTTAAACAAGGCAAAGGGGTGATCGTCAATGTCGCTTCCGATCTCTCAGTAATTGCGCCGGATCAGCGCATTTACCGACTCGATGGTTTAAGTGATGATGAGCAACCCGTCAAGCAAGTCACTCACTCGGTTGTGAAAACAGGGCTAATTGGCTTAACGCGCTATTTGGCTACTTACTGGGCTCAATCAGGAGTGCGGGTCAATGCGATATCGCCTGGTGGCGTCTATAACTCTCAACCAATTGAATTTTTGAGCAGGATCGAGCAGTTAATTCCGCTGGGTAGGCTGGCTCGGAAAGACGAGATTCAAGGAGCAATTCTCTTCCTTTGCTCGGATGCGTCGTCCTATATGACAGGCCATAACTTGGTCCTTGATGGTGGCAGAAGTATTCTCTAACCTTAATAGTTAGAAACAGGGCTTGGGGATACCTCTCTGTGCCAAGAGATTGTCTTAGCGATCGCTTCAGGTAATGGTGTAAACAGAGATAAACCCAGTTCCTGACGAGCCTTTAAGGTTGACGGTACGTAGCGAGCCGGTTTTATTAAAGGATCTGGTTTCTTTGAAACCGTGATATGTGCCGGAGGTGAGCAGTTCCCAGCCACAATCTGGGCTACTTCAAGCAGGCTATGTTCTTCTTCGGAGCCTACGTTGTAAGCATGTCCAGACCGTCCTTTTAAAAGAATTGTCCAGAGCCAGACCATCAAATCGGCAGCGTACATATATGAGCGGTAGGGAGTGCCGTCTCCTTCAATTGTGATTGGGCCACCCGATAGTGCATCTCTTACAAAGTTGCCGATCGCAAAATGGGCGCGGATTGATAAATACGGCCCAACGAAAGCAAAGCACCTGGCTATCTTGCTTTCAAAACTATTGTTCTGAGCCCAAATGGTAGACATTAGTTCTGCTGCCCGCTTACCTTCTGCGTAGGCGGAGCGAATATCAGTGGGATCAGGCGAGCCTAAATAGTCTTCCGAAACGTTCTTAAGATCGACAGGCTGTTGTCCGTAAACTACCCCTGAACTTATGAGGAGGTGGCTCTTACATCCACTATTTTCGGCCAACTCCAGGGTTTGCTTTGTGCCATCATATATGGTGCTCAACATGCGCAATGGATCTTCCTCGTTGAGGCGAGTTGCCGATTCTGTTGCAGCATGAATGATGTAATCAAAGCGATTATCAGGAAGACTTAGCTTGTTAACGACATCGCCTTGGCAGAGGGTGATATTTTTGGAGAGGAGATTAGCGTGTTCGGATTCAAATCGCGATTTGCTTCGCGTAAGAACTGTCGCTTTTAATCCTAGGCCCAGTTCCTCCTCCGCAAAGCGAAGACATTCCAAAAACCACTTACCGAAAAAACCGGTACCGCCCGTGATGAGAAGCTTCTGACCACGAAGCTGCTCGAAGACGTCCTCCGTTTTAGAAAGCACCATTTCGAGATCTTTGGCGAGTGGATTTTGCTCCTTGATTTTGGCAGCCGGTAATTTTTCATGGCCATTTTCAGATTTCTCTGAACCTTTAAGCCATTTCAAAGTACGATCAAAACAATCGATAAGAGGTGTTCTGGGCGTCCAGCCGAGACTCAATAATTTGCTTACGTCGGCCTCCCCGGCTGGCCAAATTTCACTGCTCGGACTAGTTGCTAAAGGAGCGTTTTCGGCATGGGCATGATCTACTTTTCCGTTGGTAAAAGATGCCGCCAGCAGTTCGGCAAGTTCGCCAATGCTTGTTAAGCCATTCGGTGTCGCAACGTTGTAGGCCTGGCCATCGGCGCCTTTAAAAAGAATAGTGAAAAGCGCTTCTGTGGCATCGGCAAGGTAACAAAAAGTGCGTTGGGCCGTGCCATCGCTTTTAAGATGAATAGGACCGCCCTCAACTATGTCCCGCAGAAAATCGGCATAAACGCGCCCATCATCTAGCCTTACTCCCGGTCCGAAAGTGTGACAGAGGCGGGCCACTTTAGCCGGTACACCAAATTCCATTTGCAGGCACGCACACATGTTTTCTGCAAATCGCTTGCTTTCAGCGTAGGAGCTCCTTACCCGCATAGGATCTATTTCTCCAAACGTATTCTCCATCTGCGGGAACTTGCTTGGATCAACGCGACCATAAACTTCGCCTGAACTAAGGAACAAAAATTGCTGTGATTTTTTTTGGCGGGCCAATTCAAAGAGATGGAATGTCCCTAATCCGTTGCTTATAAATAGTTCGCTTGGATTTTTTGTATAGACTCGTGGAATGGCTGGTGAGGCACCATGCACGATGATGTCGATCGGCCCGTCATAAGAAATTGGGAAGGCAAGATCTACCGGCAAAATCATAAGCTCTGGCGCACCTTCATGATGAGCGAATCGAGCTCTT
>CAJCIF010000475.1 GCA_903970355.1 Actinomycetota bacterium | reverse complement strand
CTTCCGATCTTCAATGTCTGGAAAGACCGATCCGCAAATTTTGCACGAGATACTTGAGAACAGCGGCTATCCACCGGAAGGCCGCGAGGCAAAATTCCACGAATGGACGGAGATTTACCTGCGCGCTCTCCAATCCGAAATTGAAAAACCCAATACTTATAACCTGCATGAAGGGGTTAAAGAGATCATTCTCCATCTTCACGATCACGAAGATGCTTATCTCGGCTTGCTCACAGGCAACATTGAGCGAGGGGCGCGCCTCAAACTCGGGCCTTTTGAACTAAACCCATATTTTCCAATCGGTGCCTTTGGCTCAGACAATTACGATCGCATGGCACTACCAGCAATTGCACATGCAAGAGCAGAAGAGCATTACGGGGAGAAATTCACTCCCGATCAAATAATCGTCATTGGCGACGCTGAAAACGATATTAAGTGCGCCAAGGGATATGGAGCTGTCAGCCTGGCTGTTAACACCGGAAAAACAACGCGTGAGGAGCTGGAGAGATTGAAACCTGATTTTCTCTTCCCTTCTATGGCAAATATGGACGAGATTCTTCTTGCAATATTTGCTGATCACGCCAAAGCTCTGTCCGGTCCCTCTCTCGGTTAAGCATTGTTCTAATTGATCCTGCTCAGGCGGCACCCTCTATAATTTCATATGGCAAGATGGTCTATATATGATTGAAGTAGACTCAAAAACCCGAATTGGCTCGCGTATCGTCCTGTACGACGGTGTTTGCGGATTGTGCAACCGCATGGTCAAATTCACGTTGTCCCGGGATAAAGGCAAGAAGTTTCTGTTTGCCTCTTTGCAAAGTGATTTTGCATACCGGGCTTTGAGTAAGCACAACCGCAATCCGAAGGACCTGAACACAATTTACGTGATTGTGGATTATGCGCTTAAATCCGAAAGACTTCTTAGCCGAGCCCAGGCTGCTGTGTATATACTGTCGCAGCTGGGTGGCGCATGGCGCTTATTTACGTTGCTCGGATTTTTCCCGAGTTCGATTTTGAATGCTGTCTATGATCTCGTTGCCAAATATCGCTATCAGCTCTTCGGGAAATACAGTTCCTGTGTTGTGCCTGATGAAGAAGCGGTACAGAGATTTATTGAAATCTAAGTGTTTGGCTAGCTCCGTATATGGTGGCGGTCAGAATTTCGTCGGAATTCGCTGAATCGAGTTCCTTAACAATCGACCGATACAAATGACTTTCGGCAGGCCTAGTCAAGAAAGAGTTTTCTGCGCGCGCCCTTTATAATTGTGCGAATTCGAAAGCCTGTGCTGTTTGGGTTTGGAGTAGTAATGCCGGAAAAGCGCATACTAAAAGGTAATCGGCGCCAGACCAGAGCTTACATAGGCTTGGGTTCGAACAGTGGTGATCGAGTTGGTTATGTGCAGCAAGCCATGCAGCTCTTTAAGGACGTGCCACGTATTAAGGTCGTTGAGTGTTCGAGTCTTTACGAAACCCAACCGCATGGAAACGATCGTACCCCCTGGTTTGTAAACGCGGTTGCTGCAATGGAAACCAACCTGTCTGCAGAAGAACTGCTCGATATCTGCAAAGACATAGAAGGACGGCTTAATCAATTGCACAATGTCAGGCCGGAGGATCGCTCGAAATTGGCTTTGGGTGGAAGAACCAAAATCATAGATCTTGATATTCTGTTTTTCGGCGATCAAGTTTTGGACAGCGAAAATATCCGAATTCCGCACCCAACCATTGATCAGAAAGCCTATGCTTTGGTGCCGCTTCTTGAAATTGCCCCTGACCTCATGCATCCAAAATTCAAAAAGACAATCACTCAGTTGCATGAAGAGTTGCCGGAGCCCGAGCTCGTTTATCTCTACGGCACACGCGGACAATAGGCCATTATGGAAACTTTTGCAGTTGGAACAGACATTTGCTCGATCGATCGCATTCGCGATACTCATCAAAAATACGGCGAGCGATTTCTAGACAAAATTCTCACGGCGGCAGAAAAGAGCTATGTGATAAGCCGAAATCGATCCATGATTGAAAGTCTGGCCGGACGATTCGCAGCCAAAGAAGCAGTTAGCAAAGCACTGGGCGTGGGCTTGCGCGGTTTGGCTTGGAAGGAAATTGAAATTGGACGAGCCCCCAGTGGCGCACCATATGTAATGCTGCATGGACGAGCATCAAAAATTGCAAAACACAAGGGATTCAATCGGTTCGAAATAAGTATTAGTCACGAAAGACAGTTTGCCGTAGCATTTGTAGTGGCAGCGAAGATGGCTTGAGCAAGCCTCTATCTTGAATCAGGTTTCTTTTTTGCGCTCTTCTCTTTTAAGTTCGCGTTCTTCACGTCTGACTTCGCGTTCTTCCTCTTTACGCTGCTGCATTTCTTCTGCTGCCTGGTGCAGTTCTTCTTCTTTTGTAGTGCGTACGGGTCTGCCGATCGCCATTGCGATCATGAGGCACTGATCGATTCGTTCCATCGTTTCCTGAGGAAACTGTCCAATTTTGCTGACGAGGAGGGTTTTTGGAATGGTCGCTATGACGGTGCAGTCTATAACGCTGTCCAGTCTCAGACCGCCGGACTTTCCCTCGTCGCTATTCATGTTGATTTCAACTTGGGTTGGCTCCTTATGAGCACGAGTCGTATTGCTCGTAAGCGGCACAAGGAGTACGTCATCCAACCTGGCGTTGTTGATGTCGTTCGAGATTATGACTGCCGGGCGCCGCTTTGTCTGCGTCTGCCCATCATCTGTCGTGTAGGGAAAGGATACGAGAACCACATCTCCTTTCCGGTAATTTATGGGCCTGGATGAGGACATTCCAGCCTCGGATTCTAGTACTAAGACCTGCTAGTCAGGTCAAATTTTAGCAGTCTTCTGCCTCTACCAAACGCTCAACTCGTGCGCCATTTGCTGTAGACACAACATTTTATTACGGCGAAGGAATAACAAGATGCAAAAATACGGAAACTTGGGTAAGTTCCCGTCAATTGCAAGGATTGATAGCTTCAAGAACTAGCTAAGCGTAGGCTTCATCACTGAGTGTGTCTGGCTTGATAGCCGTGGACATATTCAATTGGTGAACTTCAGCTCTGCTTGCATGATCAACGTAGTCATTGAAATTGTCTTTGGCTACGGACCACAGCTCTCTTAGAATCACCGACTCAACCCTTACAGGCTTTGTCGTTGGCTTCTTCTTGCTGTCAAATAGACCCATGCAG
>CAJCIF010000474.1 GCA_903970355.1 Actinomycetota bacterium | reverse complement strand
CATCACCGGCTGTTTTAAGAGTTTGCCTAAAACCGGTGTCTTCTGCACCGAGTCGGTCCCGTTTTAAATGAGCCACGTCCAGATATTGGCGACCTGCCTCATCAAACTTTCCAGCCATTTGCAAAATGAGACCACGGTATGCGAGCTCTCTTTCCTGCTGGTCCCACATCTTGTTACTTTTTGCCAGGTCTGCAGCCTTCAAAGTGTAATAGCTTGTTCCGTCTGTGTCAGTTGCTACCGCAGCGGTTTGCTCGTAAAGTTCTAATAAATCCTGCACTGGTGCGTGTTCGTGCTCTGCCATTTCAACTGCCTTTTGTCGCAACTGGTAGGCTTTTGCTCTATTGCCGTCTTCACACGCGAGAAAGGCATCGTGGCTGTATTTAGACCATGGTTGACCATTTTGCTGATCGGACATTGGTACCATCTGTAATGCCCAGGAATTTTCTCCGTCAGTACGGGGAGTTTTTGCTTTTTGTAGAACTGAAAATACGTCTGAATTACTGTTGTTGTTGTTTATCCAATATATTGTGATCGTGGTAACAACTAAGATGAGGATCACACCGCTTGCAATTCCCACATTAAGTGGATTGTTCATTTTGTAAGCGGGTTTTTGATTTTTTTGCGAAGTAATCTCTACTGCTGTTTTTCCTGATCTGATCAGTTGAAAATCACGTTTGAGCTCAGCGATAGTTTGGTACCGTCCGTTTGGATCCTTAACGAGCATGCGATCGATGAGCATTTCGAGTCCGACGCTTAAATCTAGATTGGGAGAGGACTTTCGAATCGGAACATGGGGTTCGTTTACGTGTTTGAGGATTGTCTTAATGGGATTTTCAGCAACAAATGGTGCTGTTCCGGTGACCATTTCGAAAAGGCAACATCCTAGAGAATAGATGTCGGATCGCAAATCCACTGGATTCCCCTGGCACTGTTCGGGACTCATGTAATTTGGACTGCCAAAAGCATCTCCGTCATTGGTTAGGTTTGAATCTGGCGAGCTGACTTTTGCTATGCCGAAATCAACTACTTTCACTAATTCCGATCCATCATCATCTTTTACTATGATGATATTGCTTGGTTTGAGATCTCGGTGCACGAGACCTTTTGAATGAGCATAATCAACACCATTACACACTTGAAAAAACAATTTTAGTGCGTGTGGTTCGTCAAGGTAAATTTGCTCCGATAATATCGTTGCGAGGTTTTCGCCCTCCAAATACTCCATGAGGAAATAGGGTGTTCCGAATGCAGTTTTTCCTTTTTCATAGATTTTGACTAGATTTCGATGGTCAAATGATTTGGCAGCATCTATTTCCTGGTCGAATCTCTGGAGCGCTTTGGGGTCACGCAAGTATTCAGGATGAAGAACCTTAGCAGCGAATATTTCCTTCGTTATTTTGTTTTGGACCTTATAGACAGTGCCCACCCCTCCTTGTCCGAGTGTCGAGAGAATGACGAGATCATTGGACAGACTTGGGTTGGAGGGATCCATTCGATCGGGAATGGGAGCGGCGCTTGGGTTGGCAACAACGCTTCCCGATTTAAGCTGGCAATTGCAACGTGCCGCCGCAAAGAGCCAGCCTGTCAGCGACCCCCTGCTTTTGGCAACAGGTTTGCCGCAAAAAGAGCAAATCTCCTTGGGTTCAGAGAGTTTAGGTTTGTCCCGGTCGAGTGGCATGACTTTAAGGGGGGTGGGGAGCCTAAACCTTTATTCCCTAATTTATAGAGCCATCTTCGGCACAGTAAACCAAAACGTCGAGCCTGAGCCCACTTCGCTCTCCACGCCTATGTTGCCTTTGTGCTGCGTGATAATTGCCTTCGAAATGGATAAACCCAGACCAGTTCCACCTTTTATGCGTTCGTCGTCCAGGCTTACCTGTTTGAAGCGATCGAATATCTTCTCGCGATCTGCCGGGGCGATGCCAGGACCGCGGTCTACAACCATGAATTTGACAAATTGATCGCTAGATTCAGTTTGAACGGTAACTTTTTGGTTGGGCGGAGAAAATTTCAAACTGTTCGACAAAAGATTGACGAGAACTTGCACGATGTATTCCTCATCGGCCATTACGTAGAGGTTGTCGAACTTGCCCAAAACTTCAACGGCAATTTGCTTTTCTTCCGCTAAAGATTGAACAGATTGAATTGCGCCTTCGACAATTTCTTTGCAATTCACCAGATTGTAGACCATTTGAAGTTGTCCGGCTTCTAGCTTATCGATCTGCAGGAGTCGATTGATCATGTTTATCAATCGCGTTGCATCTGCTTCAGTTGATCGGGCTCGATCCTTCATCACATCTGGGTTTCGGTCGTACCGCCCATCGGCAACGTTGGCGAGAAAAAACTGAATTGAAGAAAGCGGAGTGCGAAGGTCATGACTGATCATGGAAACGAATTCTTGTTTCATCCGCTCCACTTCATGCCGAGTGGTGACATCTTCAACCAGGACGAGCAATTTTGGTTCGGATTGAGAAGCAAATGGGCGAATTACAACCTCCGCCGGAAATTGAGAATTGTCCGCCCTTATTGCGATCACTTCTTTCGGTTGCACGTTTTCTTCAATGGCAAGGTTTACAGAAAAGACCTTGCGGAACTCTTTAGCAAACAGGCTGGCAATCTTGCGGTCCGTAAAGTATGAGTAGTCACAGCCAAATAGTTGCAGGCTATGAGGATTAGCAGCTTCAACCACGCCGCTGCCGCCTGCAATGAGCAAACCGAGGGGAAGTGCCTCAATGAGAGTACGAATACGTCGTTGACTGATCTCAAATTGTTCTTCCGCCATCCTTAGACGGGCGGAAAGATTGTCAGAGCGTTCTTTCATTGGTGCTAGTAATATTGCGATTCATCGTCGGCATTTTAACATCTTGCAAGCAATAACTTGACCAACTCGTGAGTAGACGGTATGTTGTAATTTGCCAAATCGGCAGGGATATTTTTATGAAGAGTACGTTTGCATTCCATCGACAGTGAATCACGAAGCCTAAACGGTTGAGCCGTTTCTTTGTGAATACTTCATCACTGTGAGGATTTTCGAATGCTTGCGTCTATATTTTTCCGGGGATGCGTCCTCGGTTTCTCAATTGCTGCGCCCGTCGGGCCAATTGGCGTTCTTTGTATCAATCGAACCCTGACCCGGGGGGCACTAATAGGTTTCGCGTCCGGTCTGGGAGCTGCTTGCGCAGATGCCGTATATGGTGCACTTGCTGTTTCCGGTATAAGTGCAGTCACAAATTTATTTGCCAGTGCTGCTTTAATACTGAGAGTTTTGGGCGGTGCTTATCTTCTCTGGTTGGCATACTCAATTTGGAGGAGCCCACCGCAAGACAAAGAAGTTTCTGCAACCGCTACTGAATCGACTATAGCGGGAGCTTTTGCATCTACCTTTGCGCTAACACTTACGAATCCAATGACTATATTGTCCTTTGCCGCCATCGTATCTGCTATTGGTATAGACGCCGGCAAAGAAATGTCTTCTGCATTATTCCTGATTGCAGGAGTATTTTTTGGCTCAGCTTTGTGGTGGCTAATTTTAAGTGGATGCACTGGTATGGTTGCGAATCGATTGAGTGGGCGTTTGCTTTCCAACATCAATCGAATCTCAGCCGGCATGATTGGTGCATTCGCTTGCTGGGCGCTCATTGGGTCGTTTTTATAATGGGGGCATGGCATTTCACTTTCTCCCACTACAGTGATAAGCGCTTGCACCCTTTTAATCTCTCCAGAAAAATCTTGTCGCTCGCAAATTCACCGCCGACAAGGAGGTTTTTGGTGTAGGTACCTACACCGCCATATATTATGGATAAGTTTTTTTGGCTTCCATCATTCCAATCAACAACCTGGATGTCGTTAATATCTCTCCAGGGAATTGATTTCACTTTTCCGCTGGAGTAATGAATGTGTAATTGCTCTTCATCGGAAGAAATTTTCCAAACGTTGATGCCGTACACAAAGCAAGCCATTGCCGAAAAGGAGAATCCGGAAGCAAAAATGACAAAGGAGCCTTCTTTAGCAAATGGAGCAAAAATCATTTGCGCTAGGCCAATAAAGAAAAATACACCACACAAAATCTTGTGAGGTGTACTCGAATATTGTTTTATAAAAACTCTTGTTGATTGTTTATTCTGCATAGGCCTAGAATACATTCGAATTTTCCGCCACCGAAAAATATATGGCAATTCCTTAACTATCTATTCAAACCGCACATGTGGCTATGGCAGGAGTTATGGTTTCTTTTTAGAGTAGCCCACCAAATAAAGACGATGAGCCTCCAGATGAACGGCTTATGCATTCGATTTAATAGCGTCTGATAGTTTAGGATAACTTCGTTCAATTTTTTCAGCACCTCCTGGCTGTTGCTTTCAGTGCGGGGTTATTGCACGACCCAAGTTTTATGCAAGGAGGACCTACGGCGCTTCGCGTCGCATGGTGCTAGTAAATAAAAGGTTTATCGTGCCGAAATTAGCACAGACACGATAGGAAACTATGCAATTTTATGAGGCACCATCCCATGGGAAGTTAGTGAATTCTTCGTTAGCGATAGGTTCGTCGAATTTAGGATCTTCGTACGTTACAGTTGTTGTGCTGATCCTATCTTCTTCTGATTGCTTCGCAAAATTCTGCCTCATCTTATCAGCGCTCTCCGGATCAATTGTGGCCAAAGCTTCTAGAATTCTCTCCTCGATTTCGGGCGTAGACCTGGACCATTCTGCATATTTGACTAGAGCGAAGGTGCTCTTCTCAATCCAAAGATCTATGCGTTCGTTCTCCTTCTCTGAGAAGATCCGAAATGCATGCTTTCCGGAAATCTCTTCTTCATTTGCGAGCTGATATGGCCCAAGTTTCGGTAATGTCAAACTATTAAATGAGGCGTCTAGCTCAGGAAGGAGAAGAGTCGGGATGGTGTGAGCCGTTCCTTGTAAGACGCCAGTTGCCGCTGCAATCGCGTTGCTAAGACTATTCTCTTCTTTCTTCTCCCCAAGGTTGAATGAAAAGACTTTATTACCATCACACCAAATAAAACTGTATCCAAGCGGTGGTTCAACGTATGTCCATTCAAATCGAAATTTGTGAGGACGCAAAAAGAAGGTTCGAAACGTTGTTTGTCCCTGTTCGCTACCTTGAACTCTGCCGGAATCTCTGTAGCTTGAACAAGAGGCGTACCTTGTTAGCAGTTTTTGAAGAATTTCATCGACGTCCATAAGTTTCTATTACAGCTCCATTTCTTCCGTCCGCGTTGGGAAGATATCATAAGCGGTGATTGTCGCTACTATCCATTAATTTGCGCTACAGGGGTGGGGAGAGGCGATGCTTTAATGCAAGAGGACGCTTTATGCTCCAAGTAGTAAATAGGAGCCCGACTGAGAGCAATAACCTGCGCTACTGACGTGTGGCGTTGTTTTCGCAAAGACTAATCAACCGCCTGAAGAGATTGCCAGCGATTTAGTTGTGGAGTCTTTTGAATTTGGCCCCGGATGTGGTGTTACAAGCTCGTAGCATGGGCCTTTGGTGCCCGGCCCAAAACATGGAATGCCTTATTTATGGGGGCACCGCATTCGGCACCAGCAAATTTTGCCTCCGCTTGCTGAATTTTATAAACGGCGAGATTGACGTTCAACACAATATCTGTCCGGCAGCAGTTTTCGAACCGCTAAAACATTTTAGCCATTTAAAGCATGAAAGAAATCACTACATCAGTGGTCAATACCGCGTGTGCTAAAAACTGATAATTAACCAGAGCTGCCCGGTATCCATCTCCCCAGACTGGATGTCGGGGCCCAGCCACTGCGTCTTTGACAACAGCAATCTCAAAGCCCTGTTCAAGAAATTCGCGCAGATGCGATTCGACGCACATATTTGCCAGCATCCCGCCTAGTATAATTTTGCTGATTGCTCGCTTTCGCAATTGAAGTACTAAATCATTTGTTTGGGGACCAAAAACTTTGTGCGGGCTGGCAACAATTGTCTTGCCGTCCTCTATATAGGGCTTAAATCGATCAAGCCAATCAGCGCCTGAACCCAAAAATCCCGTAAGATCTAGTTGTCCACTGCGGGCAAATGTCTGTGTGCGAAATTCGTCAGACTCAAGTGGTCCATTGAATCTCCAACCATGATCAGTGGGGAAAAAATAGTGGGGCGATATGAATACGTCATAACTCTTTTGTTTTGCAACCTTGAAAATACGCTCCATATTTTCGACAGTTTTATTTTCGGTAACACTGGCGCCCACTGCTTCCCAATTTTTTCCATTCTCACTGAGTACATCGTTTTGAGGATCGATAAATACAACGGCCGTCGTGCTCTTATCAAACTCCATTGCTGTCACTCCTGCGATGCCGAACTCGAACTGGGGAAGATGTTGACTGTCCCGGCCAGTTCAATCTTTTGAAGAACCCCCGATTATATCGTCCAGAAATGCGCTTTGCTACCAACCCTCAGCAACATTCTTGCAAAGCAGTAACCTATTTTTTCCCAATCCTAATGTTTGCCGCCCTGGACAATCAAGATAGCCTGACAGCGGTTGAAGTATTCAATCACCTGGCTTCGTAACTTCGCGAATGAGTTCTCCCAATCTTTCACTAAAAGCTGTTGATTTAGTGATAAACATGGTGGGTCCTAGTTGCAATTCCGTTTTTTCTTCCGCGGAAAGTTCGCAACTGGAATGAATGATAAGTGGCATTGAGCGGGTTAGTGAGTTCCGCCGCAGTTCTGCTATTAGCTCTCGACCATTCATATCAGGCAGCCCTAAGTCAAGGATCAAGACGGATGGCACTCCCTCACCAATTAATTTCAGCGCGTGCTGGCCACGTTGCGCTGATCTGACTCGCAAGCAGCCACTCTCTTTCACCTGGAGGCACATTACTTGATTCAGCAATCTGTCGTCTTCCACGATTAAGATGTCGAGTAGACTATTTCCTAAGGTTTTCTCTGTCATGGGCCCACCACTGTTTCGTTTGGATCGTTTGCTTTCGGCAGAATTACTCGAAAAATGGTTACTTTATTCGGTTGGCTCTCGCATGAGATAGTTCCTCCATGTGCATTTACAATCTGTTTGCATAAATAAAGGCCAAGGCCGCTACCGCCGGCGTACCGTTTTCCTGCACTTCCCTGTGCAAATCGCTGAAACAAACGAGGCTGTTCTTCGGGTGTTACGCCCGGTCCATTGTCTTCAATTTCTATGACTATGTTGGCTTCCTGGCTAAATAGTCTTACTTTTATAGTGCCATTGTCTGGTGTGAATTTCAACGCATTGTCTAGCAAATTCTGCACGACACGTTCTATTCTTCGGGCATCTGCCACCACTTCCATCTTCTGCGGCAATTCTGTTATAAACTTGATTGAGCGGAGTTCTGCAAAGGCCACGATTCGACTCGAACATAAAGAGATGATACTTACCAGATCGCAGTCCGACGGCGATAAAATTTTGACATCTTTCTCAAAGCGATAGACATCTATGAGATCGGCTATCAGTCTTAGCAGCTCCGAGTTGCTTTCCTTCAGGCATTGAAGCATATCGCATTGTTGGCAGGTAATTTGACCCAGTCTTCCTGAGACAAACATTTCAAGTAATCGGTTGGCACCAATCAGCGGATTCTTCATGTCATGAGTGAGCGTAGCCATGAAATCCTCCCGCTCCTTCATAATCGAAAACAAGCGCTTTTGTTCTAGTTTTTCGTTTATATCCGTGATATCGGCAACGGTGCCTATCATTCGGACAACGGTTCCTTCTTCGTCCCGGAAAGTTTCCCCTCGCAAAGAAATCCAACGTATTGCCTTGTCATCAGCCCTTATGATTCGGCACTGCATTCTAAATTGGCCCTGTGCGATTCCTAATTTAAAGGCTTTTTTGGTTGCTGCGCGATCTTCCGGTACAATATATGTTGCGAAAATATCAAAATTCCATTCCGGTAAAGGGTCATGGTGTCCAAATATTTCGTCGTGTCGCAGAGACCGCCAAACTGAATTTTTCAAAATATCAAAATCCCATACTCCAATAGCTGCAGCGTCCAGGGCTAGACTGAGTCTCAATCTAGCATCTGCAATCTCCTTTTCGGAGAGCATACGAACAGTGATATCACGCGATATATTTGTAAATCCACGCAGCTCACCCGCAGCAGAAAAAAGCGGAGTAATTACGACGTTTGCAAAAAAGCGTGATCCATCCTGTCGCAGCCGCCAGCCCTCTTCCTCGTAGCTACCCTCCGCCACTGCGGTTTTAAGGCAAGTCTCAGGGAGACTAAGTTCTCGATCTTCAGGCGTGTAAAACACCGAAAAATGCCGTCCGATGATTTCTGCCGCGGAATAGCCTTTAACCCGTTTAGCACCCTCGTTCCAGCTTTTCACAAGACCATTAGCATCTATCATGAAGATTGCATAGTCCTTCACTCCAGCCACTAAAAGCCGATAGCGTTCCTCACTTTCTTGAAGTACCTTTTGCGACTGCTTACGCTCTGTAATGTCGCGATCTATTGCAGCGGCACTGCCGACTGTCCCATCAGCCGTTAGTATTGGCGAGATAGTCGCTAAGATGTCTATCCTGTCTCCATTCTTATTTAAGCGAACGGTTTCTAAATTGCGGACACTTTCACCATCTGCAATGGTTGCTAGAATGCCAGCTAATTCTTTTGATAACTCCGGCGGAAAGAGCATGCTGATTGACTTCCCTTTTGCTTCCTCTGCCGAATAGCCAAAGAGCTTAGCCGCTCCATTGTTCCAACTTGTGATTGTTCCATTTAGGGTCTTGCCGATAATAGCGTCAGAAGACGCTTCAACGATAGTCGCCAATCTCTCATATGTTTCTCGTGCAATGTGTCTTGCTAGTGCGTAGTTTATAGAACGACCCAAGGAAAGAGTGTCAACAGAGCCCTTTATCAAATAGTCTTCTGCGCCACATGTTAATGACTCCATTGCGATATTTATATCAGCCAATCCGCTCAAAACGATAATTGGGATCGCAGGTGCAGAACGGCGTACCTTTTTGAGTGTCTCAATACCTTGACTATCTGGCAATGATAAATCTAGAAGTATGATGTCGATGCCATCACACCGTAATCGATCAAGAGCAACTGCTAGACAATCAGCATGCTCCAACACAAGACCCGCTTCTTTGTATATGGACAGATAATGCTCAATAATTTCAAAATCATCAGCATTGTCTTCAACAAATAGAACACAACGACGGGCGACTGCCCCCGCATTGGTATCCTCTCCACGAGGTTGTATAGCGCTAGGAATGCGTATACTTTCCTCTGCATATTTCGATTGTGATTGATTAGGCATGGAATTAGATTGCTCCATTGCGATTAACGGTAGGTGAAAGC
>CAJCIF010000473.1 GCA_903970355.1 Actinomycetota bacterium | reverse complement strand
AGACGTGTGCTCTTCCGATCTATGAATACGGTCCGCTCATCGTTGAAGTGGATCACGGCAAAGGACGAATTTTAGTTGGCAGCGTGCCGCAGCTTTGTTCCAATCGCAATATCTCGGATGAAAAAAACTGGTCTAATTTTCAGTTTCTAATGAATTGGCTAAGCACTACTGATGGTACCATCTACTTTGATGAACGCTGCCATGGTTACAGCGGTTCAGGAAATGTTTTTATATATGTAATGCGGGGCTGGCTTGGCCCCGTCATTATGCAACTACTGGCAATTTTTGTAATTGCTGTTGTTAGTTCTCATCAGCGTTTCGGAGAATTGGTTAAAGCGAAAAATAGCAGAGAGATTTCAAATTTGGAATTCATTAATGGGTTGGCAAACGCTTACGAACGCTCAGGGGCCACCTTTGCAGCTCTTGAAATAATTGTGCAGGATTTTCGCAAAAAGCTCTGCCGACTGATCAATGTGTCGCCGCATTCTACGGATCAGGAAATAATCGCTAATTTGCAAAGTAGTAGCGTCAGTAGCAATTTACAAAAATTCCTGGCAGACTATGAGCGGCTTGCCCAGCAGAAAAATATTTCTGAAAGCGAGCTTGCGCAGCAAGTAAAAACGTGTGATTTTCTTACGGACCAAATTCAAAATGAGTACAGGGCACAAAAATCGGGTTTAGTGAATGCCAGAGCGAGTTGAAGAGGTTTTCGGTAAGTTAAAACAGGGGTTGTCTTCTGTCATTGTCGGACAGGAGCAAGTCATAGATCAGCTTCTGACAGCTCTATTGGCGGAGGGTCATGTGCTTTTGGAGGGTGTTCCAGGTACTGCCAAAACACTTCTTGTCAAAACCCTGGCATCCCTCATAGACACCGAGTTCGGACGAATACAGCTAACGCCGGATATGTTGCCTTCCGATATCCTCGGGACGAGCATATACGACCTTAATACAAAAACTTTTACGCTCAAGAAAGGGCCCATCTTCACAAGTCTGCTCCTTGCAGATGAAGTCAACCGCACGCCTCCGAAAACACAGTGCGCGCTGCTGGAAGCAATGGAAGAAAATCAAGTGACCCTGGATGGTCATTCCCACAAGCTTTCCGATGTTTATATGGTAGTTGCTACTCAGAACCCCGTTGAATTTGAGGGGACATATCCGCTGCCGGAAGCTCAGCTCGATCGATTTATGTTGAAGGTTCTAATCAGTTATCCAACCGGCGATGCTGAACTTCAGATGCTGTCTAACTGGCAGTTAGGCAAATACAAACGCAGCAAAAAGAAAATTGAACCCGTCACCTCAGCCAAAGAAATCGTCGAATGTCGCGATCAATTGGAAGAAGTAAAAGTGCAAGAAAGTGTTCTCAATTACCTGATCCAACTTGTGCAAAAGTCGCGCAATCTTTCGGATTTGCAATTAGGTGCCAGTCCGCGTGCGGCGCTTAACTGGCTGGCAGCAGCGAAATCTAACGCAGCCATTCAGGGAAAAGATTTTATAACTCCCGATGATATCAAGGCGGTAGCGGAGCCTGTGTTGAGACACAGATTCATTCTTACTCCGGAAGCCGAACTTGAAGGTGTAACCATATCCCAAGTAATTGGTAATTTACTCAGGCAAATAGCCGTTCCTCGTTAACATGGTTGCCTCGAAAAGACTCTATTTTGCTCTTCTTGCCATTGCCTTATTGTTTTGCGCCGCACCGTTTTTCCCTCTTGCCCTAAAGCTGGGAATGGGCTGCAATGTCATTTTGTTTGTTCTGGTAGTAATTGACTTTATAGTCACACCAAATCCGAAATACTTGACCGGCAGTCGTGCTGTTCAGGACAGGCTTTCGATAGGAAGGCGCAATTTAGTAGAGGTTGCGATCACAAATTTGGGCTCGCAACCTTTTACGTGCAAGGTGCGTGATTCATTTCCACCCGAAATTAAAGCGAGTGTTTCAGATTTCGAATTCGTTCTGGAGCCATCTTCGGTCTCAAAACTGAACTATGAGCTATTGCCACGACGCCGTGGTCTATATAAGTTTGGCAAGATCCACCTGCGCTATTTGAGTAAGTTCGAATTGTTCTGGCGGCAGATCAAGCTGGGAGAAGATCGAGCTATTAAAGTCTATAGCGATCTGCAATCGCTAAAAGAGCTTTCCGTAAAACTCAGTAATTCGACAGAATTAGGCGAACTGCGTCGCAACAAGCGAGGGCAGGGTACTGATTTTGCCTCGCTCAAAGAATATGTAAGCGGCGATGACAGTAAGAGCATAGACTGGAAAGCTACGGCTCGGCGGGATAAACCAATTGTTCGAACATACGAGATCGAACAAGAACAGCGCCTTCTTATATTGATTGATGCCGGTAGAATGATGGTGTCAAATCTCGAAAATTTGAGTCGATTCGACCACGCTTTGAATGCCGCATTGGGACTTGCTTTGACTGGGCTAACCCATAACGACCAGGTCGGATTAGGTATCTTTGCAGAGAAGCCTTTGCTCTTTTTGCCGCCTCGCCGCGGCAAGGCCTACATGCAAAGAATACTGGATGCTACATTTCCGATCGAGCCCCGCAGCGTCGAGCCGGACTATCCGGGCATGCTCGCCCACTATGCTTCTCTGCAAAAGAATCGTGCTCTTGTCGTTGTCCTTACTGATTTGACCGATCCCGCTGGTTCACAAGCTTTGCTCGAAGGTCTTGTAAATTTGCGGAAGCGACACTTACCCATGTGCGTCACCCTCAACGATCGGACCGTACTTGAAATTGGCCTAAAGAGAAGTGCCGGTCCGACAGCCAATCTCGAACCACAGGAAATCTTTCAGCGCGCCGTAGCCCTTGATCTAGTCGCACAACGAGAACTTGCTCTCAGCGTACTGCAACGCCAGGGATGTCTAGTTCTAGACAGACCCCCACAAGAATTATCCGCAAAACTAATCGATCTCTATTTAGATGTAAAACGCCGCGGCTTGTTGTAGCGGAACCGAAACAACAGCGAAGCGCAGCCTTTGCGAGGAGCAATGGCGGAGCGTAGCGTCAATACGCGCGGAGGAGGCGACGAAGGAGCCGACCGGAGCGCTTAAAAATGAATTCGCTTAGACTAAATTGTGATCGCAAGCGTATTTAACTAGCGCAGTTCTACTCTTCAAATTCAATTTTTTGCGGATGCGCGAAGCGTGCAGTTCAACCGTCGATTCTGTCAAGAAGAGGCGTTGAGCAACTTCGCGGTTGGCATAACCGGATGCGATCAACTTCAATACTTCCAACTCGCGGAAAGATAGCGGAACAGATCCGGTTGCAGATTTTTCTTCAACGCCGACAGCTTTAACGCCTTTGCGAACATTCTCGAGGGCGTTGTTTAGTTGTTCGGCTAAGTTGCCGAGCATGTCCATGTTGAAAAGTTTGTCTTTGAAATGCTGCAAGCTTTCGCAGCGTTCCAAAGCTATGGCTGTTTGTTCCGCAGTTAGAGTAAGGCTGTCTATGTCTTCTCGTGCCCATTGTCTTGGCAAAGAGTGAAGCACTATAAGCGCGCCATATGAGCCGCCTTTGAGAATAATTGGCGTGCCAACAAGGCTTGTGATGCCATATTCAGAAAGAATTTTGAAGTCCTGTTCGGACATGCCGTCCAGATGCAAGAACGCACTGGGTTCATTGAGCGTATACGTGTGATGCTTTATGCGTTCCAATATTGCTTGTGGGAATTGGTCTGTGCGTCCCAATCCCAATGGGCTGATATCTGGTTCAGCATATTCGTGAGTGACTAAATATGGAGGTGCCCCGGTAGTGCGGGCAATGAAACAACGACTGGCACGAAGCCACTTGCCGACATAATCAACGGCCGTTTGCAACAAGACATCTTTATCTGTGGTCGTGTGCAACTTACAGACAAGTTGTCGCGCCCAACGTTCCCAGTTGATTTGCTTGGTTAGAGTGAGAGCCGGATCTGCTACTGGTTTTTCTGTTTTCTTTGAAGTGCCTGAGCCAGGCACTTTGGACAAAGTAACCAGGACTTGATCGGTTGTTCTTCCTTGCAGAAGCAAAAGGCGGGTTGAGACAGCAAAGTCCCCACGACCTTTTTGAATGGAGGTGTCGTCTAACAATGCCTCAGGCGCATTGCGATCTATTCCTTTTATGGCTTTTACAATCTGATCGGAATTTTCGAAGAGCTTAGAAATTTCAAGACCAATCAGTTCCTCGCGGCTTAAGCCCAGGAGCTGTGTAATTGGTATATTGATTGCCGAAATCGTGCCGCTTGTTTTATCAACCACTAAACCGGGGCTAAGAAGGAGATTGACTACTTCTTGCTCGATGCCTTCACCAGTGGTATCAGCCATGGCATCGAAGCTTTCCTGCGAAATGGCATCAGCTAGCTCACCAGCTACGAATTCGCCAAATTCAATGAGGACAGGAGGAATTGCTTCATCTGGTCTGCCGAATGTAAAACACAGCAACCCGATCAGTTCTTCTTTATTGCTTAATGGGAAAAGCAAAATGCTTTCATCCGGACAAGCGTCTCGAAGTTCTGGCATTCTGACTAGTTTTTCTTCCACGATCGAAACGGAGCGAAATGAGTCGCGGGACAGATAAACGTGTTTCTGGGAGGCTAATCGTTGACTGGTTGGGCTTGCAGATGGATACGTAAGCGAAAGCACGCCTGTAGGCTGCCAATCTGCCCCACATTTTTCCGCTAGAAGGGAAAATCGTAGCGGCGAACCGGCAGCACGTGGACGTTTGTCCATTAAGAACAAGAGACAACGATCGACAGAAAGGTTATCGACAATGCTTTCTGCCACAGTCGATAGGAAATCATCACCTGGTAGAAGCTGGCGGCGCGCGCGACTAAAGCTCTCAAAGGCTCTTAGAATGGCTGAGGCAGCAGGAAAGAAATAAGGTGATGTCTGATGTTTCTGAGGCACGACGGGAAACTTTTGGCGAAAGTGGCGGGTCAATTAACTCAACAATGCGATTTTAGACACGTACTTGTTATTTGCCCACTTCCACTCTATACGTGCGGAAAGCAGGTGTCTTGAGCTGGGGTTAACAAGAGTCAAATAACCCTAGCTATTCGAAGGTCTATGAGAGATTAATTACAGGTTTTCCCCATGTTTTCCCGAAAAATAAA
>CAJCIF010000472.1 GCA_903970355.1 Actinomycetota bacterium | reverse complement strand
AGCGCGGGTCGAGCAAATCCGGATTTAAATTCTTCATGTCCCAGTGCGAGTCATTAATAAAAACCTCGGTCGCACCGGCAGCAAATGCCGATTCAACGACGATGTTCACATCTTCGTGCATCCATCTGACGCCGAGCTCGTAACCGCGCTCACCAGGCTGTGTGTGAATGGAATGAACAATTCCATGAATGCCTTCCATATCTACTGAAACATACACGCGCATTGATATTGCCTCTAGATAGTCTTTTCGCCATGGACAACCATTGAAAGTTCCAAAAGCATGCGCTTCATTTTCAAAATTTCTGCTGCAAGCTGTTGCAATAGCGCTTGTCTTGCATTGAGAGTATCAATTGAAAGTCCGTGTCTGCGGGGCACCGAAGCAGTAATCACATCTAATTGCTTCGCTGATGATCGATCAGTGAAGTTGGAGATATTTTTATCTGCTATCCAGCGATCTATCAATTGATCGCGGCGTGACTTGCCTTTCGGATCATCGGCCGGCACTGAATTCATAAATTCCCAGACCATTCTTGGATAATCCACATCTGGTGTTGTTGGATAGTCGAACATCTTTGACAGCATGTTTGGATCTTTTTCCGAAGTGCGCCTTTTTCCACGTAACTGATAGAGCGCATAAATAGATGCAATGGAAGGCACTATCCCTGCCAGAATACCCATTGTGCCGGAGGTAACTGAATAGTTGGGGTGCCGATTTGTTGGAATATCATAAGCCTCTGCAACCGCCCATAAAATTCCGTTTGTGATGAAACTGGCTGCATTGGTCTTAAGCGTGGCCTTGTCACGATCACCGGTATAAGAAGAGAGTAATTCAGTGTATATGTTCTCTTCTGCCGTAATTTCGGCAAGAGAATAATCTATAGAAAGACTGGCTTCCTGAATCACTTGCATAGCATCGATGACATTAGCGGTAAGCTGAACCGAGAGCAAAATATTCTCGTTAGTTGGCTCTGTTTCAGCGGGATTAACCTTGCTACGCAAAGCTTGGATGCGCTGTAACAAAGGGGTGATCTTGAGTATCTCCGCCACTTGCCTTCCGTTTGGGGATAGGTTTTTATCCTCAAGATTGATGCCGGTTCGCAGGATTTGCGTTGGTAGTTCTACGGAATTAGGCTGAGCAAAAGCTCTATAGGGGGACAGAGTATTTGAAAGTAGGACAAGTGAAAGCGCGGAAAAAACAGCGGTTGAATGAATACGCATAATAGGTAGCCAAAAGAATCCTTAGTGAAGGCGTAAAACCTTGAAGGAGCACTATTAAATCTGCTTGGCAACAGCGTTTGGATGAAAAAGCTCTTTGAAAGAAGCGCTTTTCTTTTCATCATCGACATTTCGATCGAGTGCATTCAACATTGCTTGGGCTTCCGGACTCGAAGCGAAGCCATTTAAATAGACCGGAAAAGAATGTTCGCCATCTTGTAACCATGCTTTGACCGTGATGCAAGGCCCTGCTTCATCGTCGTGTTCAAAGGAAACACCAACAATATCTTGCCAACCAACAACAGTTTCTATGGCGGAAAGTTGTTTGAGAAATGCCCAGCCTTGCCATTGAAACTTCAGGGAAAGCGGAGCTATTGTAATGGTGGTAGGCGATTTGATGGCTCGGTTGGTGTTCCTTCCGTAGTAAAGGAAAAGTCGAACCCAGACCAACCCAAAAATGAGAAATAGGAACGCAAATGGAAGGATGAGGAAGTACAACTGCTTTAAATAATGATGCCCGGAAAGAGGCAGCAAAATAATAAGTGGCGCATAGATCGAAAACATAAATGCATAAACATAAGTAGTAGAGTCGCGATAAAGAAACTTAGAAGCGTTTCCCAGTATGCCCGGCACCAGGGGGCAGAAAGTAGTATTTTCCGGGGCATTGTAGGAAAGTTTTAGCGAGCTTACTTTTGCAGCGCGGTCGTAAAATGCAACAATTTCGTTGCTGCTTTGATTTTCACCGTCTTCTTCGTATATGGCCAAATTCATTTTTGCACCAGACTGAGTACAGGATCGGCTTTCAATGCAAGGAGAAGATCTCTCAGATCGCCCACGTGCTGAAAGCGTTGAGTGGCTTCAAGTGCAGTCGATTTCTTGACGATATCGTTGAGCTTTTCCGATATTTCCGTTTTGAATTGTTTGGGTTCGGATGACGAAAGCGGTTCAGGTTCGACGCCGGTAAGCATAAAGAATAGTGTGCAGCCAAATCCATAAATATCGCATTGTGGGCTGACTTCGTTGCGGTATTGCTCAGGCGGCATATAGCGCTGTTTGCCCGCAATTAGTTTTGTTCTTACACCGCTTCCGTCGGATGATGTGTTGAAATCGACTAGATGTATGTGCCCTTCATGATCGAAAACCATGTTTTCCGGAGTGACATCCAGGTGGATGGTTTGAGGTTCTGTGTTGTGGAGATATTCAAGTACATCGCACACCTCCAGGGCAATGTCGCAGGCTCTTTCAATTGAGAATGAGCCAATGCGATTTACAGCGTCGCGCAAATTACCGCCATTCAAATATTCCATAACTATGTAAGCCCGATGGTCTTCAACAAAGGCATCGATGAGATTAACTAACCCCGGATGTTTCAATTTAGCAAGCAAATGCACTTCGCGTTCGAATTGTTCCACGGCCCGTTTGCGATCGAAAATGTGCTCAGGATCGGGCAATACATATTCCTTCAGCGCTACCGTAGTTGGTGGCTCTCCGCCTTCCAGCATTTCTGCTAAATAGACAGAACCCTGCCCGCCACCGCCGATTTGTTCGGAAAGCAAAAAGCGCCCTTGTTGTAATAAAGTCCGAGCGGGAAGCACCCCCCCGTTTGTACGACCAATTTGAGAACGGAGGGATTGCGCCCAGAGCTGCGTAAAAGGAATGTCCTGAATTGCGCTTGCTCTTACAATTCGGTTGATGTCTTCAGAATTTACGGCGCGGCGTGCGTGCTGTTTGAACATATCTACAAGGGTCTGCCTTTCCTCAATAGACCGTAAAGAACTGATTGCTATACGACGCGTCTTTCCCTTGATAGATCGGATTTCGAGTTCTGGTTTAACAGCTCCCCATATATTTGGTTTCTCGACAATTCTTATGCTTGAGATACTCTCCCAATCAAAGCAGTCCACTAATAAACTGGCTCCCCGAGCGTAAAAACGAATTCCGGATGCGCTAAGGCCTATTAGAGTAGGTGTCAACCAATAACGCAGCATCATGGCGTACAAGGGCACCATTGAGGCTAAAACGATCACACCGATTATTCCTTGAATTCTGTTCAAGAGCAAAACTTTGGGCAAGTTTATAGCGACAAGGAATGTCCAGACGTAGAGGGGCATTACAATTGCAGTAGCTAACCCGCTTGCGAAAACTGCTCTTTGTATGGGGCTGTCGGAGGTATAGGCAGACTGATACATAAAGCGCATCATGCGTCTTGTCTGATATGAATAGTCGACGAGATCGATGTGACCAGTTTGGTGTCTGATCAAAATTTCCGGCTCGTTCGTCATACTCATCTCTTAGTCTCCTCGGCTTCTAAATTAGTCAGTTCGGATAGCAAAGAAGCGCAGGACGCCTGACGCTCAGAAGCTTCCAGCGAGGTAGTTTTTATTATAGTGAGTTTTAAATTGGATAGATTGTTAGGACGATCCACAGCAAATGATGCAGATTTGAGAGGCACAGGATCCGTTCCGGTCAAACAAAAATAGAGTGTTTGTCCAAGCGAATAAATGTCGCTAAGTGGGCTTGCCTTCCCGCGAATCTGCTCGGGTGCCATATAACCGTGTTTACCTACCAATGTACCGGTGGCCGCACCGACAAATTCATTGGCAGAGCCGAAATCAATCAGAAAGATCTTGCCGCTATCGGTGACGATTAGATTATCCGGAGCAATATCACGGTGAATTGTGGGAACAGGGCGTTCATGCAAATACTGCAAAATGGAGGCAATTTGAATTGCCCACGATAATACAAGATGCTCTTGTTGCGGTCCCCGTTCATAGACTCGCTGTCTGAGAGTTTCACCTGGAATGTATTCGAGCAGCATATAGTTTCTGCCGTTTTCCAGAAAGTGATCGAAGACACGCGCTATTTGGCTGTGAGTAAGTTGTTTCAAGAGAGTAGCCTCTCTATCAAACTGTTCGGAAGCCTTTGCTTTGAGCGATTCCTCAACACCGAAAGGAAGGACGGACTCTTTCAAAACAAACTTGGCACCATCAGTGTCTTCGACGAGATAGACTGCTGAAAAGCCACCGGAAGAGAGTTGCCTGACTACTGTTAAACAGTCATTCTGAAGCTTGAATCCAGGTTTAAGTGGAGCAAATGCAGTCAATCCAATCGTTTTATTAGTGAGAGACTCCCAGAGTTGTGCATAGCTAATTTGCAGAACACCTTTTTCATAGTCTTGAAAGCGTGGCACTTCAGCGAATTGCGAAAGATTTCTACAGAATGGTGCGCGTCGTTCAATTGCTTTAGATAGAAGTTCTGCGCTTCCCGGTGGGAGCTTAGCAACTTGTATTAAAATTTTGGAATTGCGTTTACCGGATAGCTTTATGGCAAAGCGGTGCCGGCTGTTGCCGGAGCGTGCCGTATCAACAATCGATACTTCCTGAAGATCGGACCAGAACATTCTGCGCCAGTTATTACGAAGCGGCACTTTGATACCAAACTCGTCGCAGACTATCGCTCCGCCCCGTAAGAAAACGATATAGCCAGGAAAGGCAGCAGCAACGCCAGCCGCGATCATAAGCATTGCCGGAAGGACAGCATGCCCAACCAAGATAAGCATCGTGGAAAAGAAAGACATCAAAGAAATGAAGATGATTGTGAATATAATCAGTCCCCAGCGCAACCAACTATTCCATATAAGAACGCGGTTTCTAAAATTGGGAAAAGGGCTGGAGATATAAGGCACGAAGGAAAGTTCCCGGTCTTTGGGTTTATCCGGACTGTTAGCCTTCCGATAGGAGTTGATCGCGGGGATCAATAAAGCGACAGGAACCCTGGCGTAAGACTGAATCGAACGCGCCAGTCTTTGCACTCTGAAAATTTGAGATCGCAAAATCGGCGTATTCATTTAAAGGTTGAACTAGACTTTTAAGACGGGCTTTATACCAAGTTCGTCAAGCGCTTCATCGAATGACTTTCCACCTCTTACAGAGCTGAGTACGAAAGCCGCTTGCTGTGGTTTCAATTTACCTGAGCGCAACATCGATTGGCAAGCATTTGTGTGTTCAATAACCTTCGCATCAACAAGGCCGAGTAGAGTCAAAAGTCCTGGTACTGCGACCGGATCGTTAATTGCTGTATTGAAAGCCGTTTGAACATCTTCGCTTGTAAAGTACCCGGCCAATTTAAGCAACTCGAACGGATTCGTTAGTTCACCGCAAGAAGATTTGCTGCCCTTTTTCGATTTTGATTTCTTAGTGGTTTTACCTGTATGGACATCAATTACTTCGTGGACACCTGTATCGGTTTCCACTATTGCTTGTGGTGCAGGGTGCTCGGCTTGTTCGGTATGAGTTTCCGAGTGAGTCGTTGCGTTGTGCCCGTTGCCACCATTCTCACTTGATGTTGTTGATTCTGTAGGAACACGCGAATTCTTGCCGCGGCGTCGAGGACTTATCACTTTGGCAAGCTCGGCAAAAAATTCAGATTGTTGCTCAAGATCAGTTGGCGCCGCATCAGTGGGAGTTGGAGCTGGAGAAGCGACTTCCGCAGCAATTATTGGTTTCAATTCCAATGTTTTGGTTGATTCGACAAACGGTGTTTCCGCAACCGTTTCATTTATGACTGGGGCCGGAGCAGGAACCTCTTCTGGAACCACTGCTGGGACTTGTGCCGGAACCTGCGCCGCAACCTGTGCCGGACCCTGTGTAGGTTCGACAGCTTGGACGTCACTGTGAGTTGTTCTGCCTAATGCGCGCATGCGGTTGCGAGATTTCCGCGGTTCTTTAGCAGTCTTTGCTTGCGAATATGCTTGTATGAGCGGCGACACGAGATCCGATTTTTCTGTTGCTTCTACTGGTGCCGTTGTTTCAGCGACTGGAGCGTTAATAGTTGGCGCAGGTTCGCTCGGCACTGCTGGAATGCGAGTTCTTGATCGCCGCGGCTTTGCTGGTTCTGCGGTTTCATTCTTACCGGAGACGAGCGCAGAGAATGGACTCGATTTCTTCGGCTTGCCTTCTGAAACTGCCGGATTTGTGGAAGTGACAGTATCGTTATTGATGGATGGTGATGTATCTATCACAAGTGGCTGAATGGGATTGAGCATATTCGCGGTCTGAGA
>CAJCIF010000471.1 GCA_903970355.1 Actinomycetota bacterium | reverse complement strand
AGATTTTTTCTTGCTTGAATTGCGCCTGTTATTGTTTATCGCTCCAGTTGAAGAGACCCAAAATATCGTACATTTCCGAAATGGTCTGTTTAGCGACTCGCCTTGCTTTGACATTGCCGTGTTCGATTATCTGTAAAACACGTTCCGGATTTTTGGCAAGTTCCATGCGTTTGGCACGATAGGGCGCGAAGTAATCGTTTATATATGTAGCCAATCTCGTTTTGCAATCAACGCAGCCAATGGCGGCAGATTCGCATTCTTCTTTGACTTGCTTAGTGAGGTCTTTTGAAAAGATTTGATACCAGGGCCACGGCACTTCACACAAATCTGTGTGTCCCGGATCAGCTTTAGCGATGCGGGTACGATCCGTTACCATTTGCTTGACCCGTTTGATGGTATCAGCATCGGTATCAGCAATTTTTATGTCATTGTTGTAAGACTTACTCATTTTCAAGCCGTCTACACCTTTAAGCGACGGCGTTGCGGTAAATTCCGGTTTTGGTTCCGGGAAAAAATCTACTCCGGTTAGATGATTGAAACGGCGCGCTAGATCGCGTGCAAATTCTAAATGGGCTTCCTGGTCTTTGCCGACCGGCACAAGTTCACCCTTCATTGAAAGTATGTCTGCGGTTTGCAATACCGGATAACCAAGAAGACCATATGAAACCTTTTCCCAGGCTTCTTCTTCATTTGCGGCTAATACTTTTACGAGATCTTTGAGAGTTGGGTCTCGCTCCACCCAATTGTGGGGAGCGAACATCGATAGCAAAAGATGCAACTCGGCAATTTCGGGAATGGCAGACTGCACATAAATAGTTGATTGGTCGGGGTCGATGCCTACGCACAGCCAATCCAGCGCAATTTCGAAAACGTGCTGCTTTATCTCTTTTGTGTTTGTGTATTGGGTGGTAAGGGCGTGCCAGTCAACAATTGAATAGAAACATTCATGTTCGCTTTGAAAGGCTACCCAGTTAAGGAGAGTACCAAAATAATGTCCGAGGTGCAGTCGTCCTGTCGGACGCATTCCAGACATTATGCGTTTAGCTTTTGTTTTCTTTTCAGTCAAAGTTTATTTGTGCTTTCACACGAAAACTTACTTGCGGTTTTCTTTACTTTTCGCGATTGCTTCACGCACTTTTGCTTTGTGCCGTCCAACTTTGGCTTTTCTTCTTTTTAGCTTTTCGCGGGCATTGTACTTATGCGTCACTTGAAATTCCTCGACAAGGTCATCTGAGCGACTGACGACTATAGCACGGATTACTTCAGGGCGAAGCGTTTTTGTTCGTTTAGCAATCTTTCTAAATCGCCCGCCGTTAAATAGCCGTGGCGTACCAGAAGGTCGCTAAGCTTCACGCCTTTTTGCCTTTCGATTTCGATCAAATCGCGAAGTTCATCGCCATTAATACGGCGTCTTTGTAAAAGATATTGATCCAATTCCATTCTGCCAAGAAGCAAATCGGCCGTAAGCGGCAGAACCGGATCGGCTGAAATAATATAACCGCGAGCCAGACAGAATCTGTATGTGGAAAGAATCGAAGCCGGTGAGCGAGCTGCTTCGTTTATCACCAACAAAAGTGTTTTGCCGGACTCCACATCGATAAGAGTTTGTCTCAAATGTGGATCCAGAGCTTGATTTGTCAGAGCTAACTTGCCGAATTGTGTGGCCTTGAAAGAGGCCTGCAACAATCTTTCTATGTCGATTGTAACGAGCGGAAGCGCATCAGTTCGGCGTCCGGAAAATTCTGGTTCTTCCTCGGTTGACTCTGATTTTGCTGTCTCTTGCACCACATCTGGTGCAAAATCCATGTTCTCAGCAGGCGCATGTGCTCCCGTTTTTTGAGCGGATGCCACGCTGGAAGTCTTTTCTTCTTCCAGCCCTTCCGCTTCTTCCGCTGACCCAACTTTCGGTTCTAGTGCCGCTCCCAGAGCGGACAATGTCGAAGAGACAGACGACGCCATAATGGTGTCATATTGACCACTGATCGTGGCAAATCCGGGCATCGGAGCAATTGGAACGTTCTTTCCTTTCTTGCCGGGAGGCGCTTTCGGAGGTTTCGCTTCCTTTTCTTTTTCTTTGAGGCGTGCTTCCATTGAAGCTCGTAAACCGGCCAGATCTACAGGAACTGCTTTGGGAGCCTTTTTCGGCTCGTTTGGAACAGCTACCATTGTTATTTCCGGACTGTCTCCGGTAGAAAGACGCAGTTGATAGGTTGGTTCGCCTGTATCAGCATCTTCTTCGGTGCGTTCACCTTCGATGGAAGCTCGTTTTGCTTCAACAGAATGCGTCAGCAACAACCGGTACAGAATGCCGGTCGCTTTCACAATGTCGAATGCAAATTCTCGACAGGCTTCTCGAATGGTCCGGCCTTCTTTGATCCAGGCCACTACCAGAAAATCTTCACGCTCGAGTGGTTGAGTGCGCAGCGCATCTTGCCATTCCAACCCACCAAACTTTTTGGAAGGCACGATCACGGTGTTAAGACCAACATTGCTTTCGACAAGGAAGTTCGACTGGCTGACAAATGTGGTTGGTCCTTGCAGGCGCAGGTTGATGTTTTTGTTTACGGTAGTTTCGAATTCAGCAGGCAAACGTTCAACGGAAAAAGCTCCGTCACGCCACGACAAGAATTCGCACATTGCATCTTCGCCGTCCAGCAGGCTGAACTTGGCCGA
>CAJCIF010000470.1 GCA_903970355.1 Actinomycetota bacterium | reverse complement strand
TCTCGATGAAGAAGGCGATTTTGTTTCTCGCTTCAATGCAGATGGGGACAAGCTTTTGCAACGATTGCCGGAAACCGGCGAACAAGCACTGCTCGCCCTTCTGCAAGAGCATCATGCCGCAACAGGAAGTGTAAGGGCCGCAACGATTCTGAATTCATGGCAACACTATCGTGAATTGTTCTGGCAGATTGTGCCGCCCACCGAGCAAGACAATCCAGAGGTGGGTTGTGGAGAACTAGAAAGTGCATTCAACGCAGCATAATCCAATGCCAAAAGCCTTATCTGAGCGGGTTGCCAAAAAGATGATCGAGCACGATCGCGTCCTCTCACTTTTGGATATTGAAATTGAACAGGTGGATGTGGGTTATGCCAGAGCTTCGATGAAGATCACTACAGAGATGCTGAACGGATTCAACATCGCGCACGGTGGCATGACCTTTTCTCTTGCGGATACGGCTTTTGCCTATGCATGCAATTCGAGAAATCAGCTTACAGTTGCGGCAAGTGCCAAGGTCAAATTTGTGAAGATGGTCCGAGTTGGCGACAAGATTACGGCAACAGCTAACGAGCGATCCATAAACGGTAAGAAAGGCATCTACGATGTACGAGTGGAAAACCAAAACGGTGAGCTTGTAGCAATTTTCGAAGGGAAATCGCACGCCCTCGACGAAAAAGTAGACTGCGGTTTGTAATTTACGCGGGTTGTTCTAATCTGATCAATTCATCCGGTCTGATCGTCCAATCGGTCCGACGTAAATGATTTAAACTCAAAAGGTCAGGCAGTGCTTCTTCAAAAGCGGTAGCGGATTCCCATACGGCTATGGCTACAAGGCGATCACTTCCTACTTCTTTGAATTCTTCGATATTGATCAATCCCGGCGCTTTGCGAACGTTCTCCGAGACCTTATGCAAGTAGTGGAGAAAATCGTTTACGAATTCGGGTCTTGAGTAATGGAATGCGATCGTTACGTGCATAGAACCTCACAGTATTTCAGTCGCTTTTTCGACGCATTTTTCCAATTAGAAGCACGAGAGCTGACACCGGCAAGCCAATTTCAAGAGAAGCAAGAGTCATTCCAATTCCGAGTGCAGCTGCAAGCAATAAGGTCACGAGAATTGCTAAGACGATAAATGGAGTCGATCCGATTTTCGGAGCGTATTGACCATAGAGGGCTACCGAAAAAACGCTGCCCAGACCAAGTCCTGCTATCACGCCAAGAAAACAATTCAGTCCCATCCATATTTTGAGAAAAACCATCAAGCCCGGATTTTGTGAAGCTATTCGGACAATCTTCGATTTGATTGCTTCGACAAAATTAGTCTTGTTGCTAATTCTCACTTGCTGCCGGGCGCTGTCGCCTCTTTGATGGAATCTGGCGAAAGCAAACTGCCTTTCAGCGAGCCAACCACCACGACATAGTGACCGGATTCCAACTTAGTTCCTTCGTAATACTTATGGACAACTTGATTGCCTTTCGAATCGAAGTCAATAAAGTGTCCGTTGGTATAAAGTGCATAACCAGCTTCACTGCAGGTTGGCTCTAGAGCGCAATCTCGAGAATGCAATTTCAGCGCTCCAACAACATCGCCCTTACCGTGTGTTATTTGAGCTTCGCAAGTACGGTCGATTAAATATCCACTGTATGTAGTGGCTTTCTCGGCTGCAAGAGCAGACAGCGAAACGAGGGATGCGAACCCAGCCAGAACGATACTTTTGGAAAACTTGGTGATCATGATTGACTCCATAAATATCAGATCACGATCGATCATAACAATATTCGCTGATAAACAGAATCAGTTTCTATCTTATCTTGATAACGACTTTTCCAAAGTGAGATCCGCTTTCCAGATGCTTGTATGCCTTTTCCGCCTCTTCAAAAGAGAAAGTTTGATCGATAACCGGTTTCAACTGATGAGCGGAGATAGCTTCATTCATTGCTTCAAACATTGCTCTTGAGCCGACGTAAATACCATGCATCCTTACGCACTTTAACAACAAAGATCTGTAGTTGAAATCACTGTTCACTCCTGACAAACCACCGATAACGGCTATATGTCCGCCTACACGGATGGACTGGACCGATTTTTCTAGAGTATTGGCACCGCCTACCTCTACAACATGATCAACACCCCGGCCGCCAGTTATCTCCAGCACTATTTTTTCCCAATCTGTGCTGGTTTTGTAATTTATCAAATGATCGGCACCCAGCGTTTTCGCTTTCTGCAGTTTTTCATCGCTGCTGCTTGTGATGATCACTTGAGCACCGGCCATTTTGGCAAACTGCAAGGCAAATATTGAAACGCCACCTGTGCCCTGGAGAAGAACCTTATCGCCTGGTTTGATTTGACCTGAAACTACCAAACCATGCCAGGCCGTTACGGCAGCACAGGGTAAAGTGGCTGCCTCCTCATAGGAAAGATGATTCGGAAAACGCACCAGACCGTCCTGATTGAACGTGCGTGAGGTCGTTAAAACACCATCCACTTGCGCGCCAAGGGAAGAAGCGCCAACCTCCGCATCAGGCCCTCCTGAGAGCCATTTCTGCATAAAACAGGCAGCCACCCTGTCACCGACCTTAACCCTGGTTACGCCCTCGCCTATTTGAACCACCTCTCCGGCTCCATCCGACAGAGGAATAGTGCCATCCGGCTTTTTGAGCTTAGAGTTATAAAGACCTTTAATAATCATCAGGTCTCTGTAATTTA
>CAJCIF010000469.1 GCA_903970355.1 Actinomycetota bacterium | reverse complement strand
GCCTTTAAATGAATTTGGGGAAACTCTCTTTTAATGGCGATTAAAACGTCTTCGTAATAGTTGATATCACAGGCCGGGTTGAGTCCGCCTACCATGTGCACTTCCGTGATACCGAGATTGGCACTTTTGCGAACTTCTTCCAGAACTCTCTCAACAGTCCAGGTATACGCTTTATCTCTTTCCGCTGGATTTGCATACGAACAGAAGCGGCATGTTTCCACACAAAAGTTTGTGGGATTCATATGCATGTTATGAATGTAGTAGACGTAATCTTCTTTGCCTGTGCCTGCTTTTCGACGGCGAGCGAAATCACCTAGAGAGGCAATGGCGATCAAATCATCAGATTGATAGAGCCTTATTGCATCGCTGCGATCGATACGTTTGCCTTCGTAAACTTTCTGAGCAATGTCGGAAAGCGGATTAGATTTTTCGAGAGTTTTTTCCAGAACGACCGACAATACCCGCATCCTCAAAGAGCTACCGTGACGGAAATCCTAACACAACGCGCTTGCTAATCGGATATGTCAAGAACTTTCGCTGGGCTGTAGTGTTACAGCGGTGTCGCGGTTGGCGTACAAAGCAAAAATCATATAGCCCAGAATAACCAGGGCTGCCGCTATCTCGAACTCGTGATTGGGAAAGTCTCTGTTAAGAATTCTTTTTATTGATTCGACCAGAATCACCGGCGTCATGCAAACACTAGATAGCCGAATAAGCGTCGTAAAGCTAAGAGACAAATTGAGCAGCCGGCTTGTCACATACCCAGCCAAAGAATAAAGAACAGTGATTAATACAAACTTCAAAAAAACAATGGGTACCATCACCAAAAATGAAATGGCTCCGAAAAGAGATTTTAAAATTGTTCCGCCCGTCATAACTGATTGTTTTGTGACCACGAAGTTCGAGTCATGTCCCGTTTCGAGCGGTTGCAAGCGAAAATTTTTGCCCTCAGCATCGGTCTGAGGTAACAGCCTTTTCACCCATACACCATGTTTTTCAACACGCATAGCTTCACTGCCAATCATCTCCGGCTCAGCGGAAAAATCTTGGTCGTTCATATCAAAAACAATGAATGGTCTGTGACCCGGCGAGTAAACCGTGTACGGACTGGGTCGATCGATTGAAATCTCGCCGTGTGTGCAGGTGACGTTCGGGACTTGCAAGAGTATTCGATAGACGATTGTGTCGAAAATATTGTTGGCAAGCAACTGCAGTTTTACGCAATACATAATGCTGGTTACGCAAAGCACCAGAAATAGATATGTGTATCCCGTTCCTTGCCAGTGCTTTGCCACATCTCGATAAAGTTGCGGAGACCAGAAAGAAAGAAAAAGAGCTTGCCAGCCGGAAAACTCCTTCATTAAGCGATGATTCCGAATTTAGTAATCAAGACCTGCTATTCCGTGAGTGAACTTAGCATACATCAGTCAAATACCCCGTTTAAAAGGAGGTCAATACATTTAAACGAGACCAATTCTTTTTTTTGATTCTTTCGGACTGAGTTTAGTCTCCATTACGCCCCTGGAAACGAGGTGGCGCGTCAACATTTCAAAAAACTGCTGCCGATCGGCGCCGCGAATAACGGCAAGATGATGGGCTTCCGCTAGTGCCAGTGGATAGCCGTGCCCTTTCTCAACCTGATTTATTACCGTTGCCATGGCTTGGTTAAATAAGTCCTTTTCCTTAACCAGCCAATAGGGAAATTCGAGGCGTGCAATTTCTGTGCCGACATTTAGATAGCAAAAACAAACTTTTTGATTTTCGCCCAAAGATCTGGTGGCACTTGCCTGGGACATAAATAAATTCGATCTTGTGTGGACAGGAAGAACTTTTTTAAACAACAAACGATCCGGCAGTGGCCATATGGTGCTGCACGGAAAATCTTCTTCGTTTAAATCCCGGCAATGAGTGCGGCAATCACTTACATCATAGGGGCATTTCAAAACACGCAGCGTGTTTATAACATCAGAACTTCGACTGTGACTCAAGTAACCTATGACCGGCACCTGGTTTTCTTTGAGTTCATTTAGCCAGCCCAGCGCTTTGCGAAAGTAGTGCTCCTGGTAGACATCGGGCATCTTTTCGGCTGACCAGGGGATAAGCGAACCATCTACGAACGCCACCACTGGTAACCCCAATGATTTCGCATCGCAGGCGTTCTTGCAGATAAATTCCAGTTCCAAAAGATTTCGTTCTAATGAAACATATAGTTCATCGATATGCATTCGTCGCCTGTTCACAAGCGGGTACAGTTCTTCGCGCCGATGATACAGACGCGGGAAGCTTTCTAATATGGGCTGCTCTGTTGTGCCGTAGGCAATGCGTACAAGTCCGATATTGAGAAGAAAACAAGAATGAACTTCATGCTGACTCGGCATGATTTGCGAACCGTCTACCGCAAGCACCGTCGCTGGTGCCTTAATTTCAGCAATCGGAATTTTGAGGCCAATTGGTTCAATAGGCTTAGAGAGTGGCCATAGAACTAGTTCAGCGTTTTCAAGCAAGCGATCCGCAAATGACTGAGGCTGGCTAGCTGCCTCGTCAAAAGCCACAGTTGCGGCCGCAAGCAAATTGGCAATGGACTCAAGCTTTTCGGCCCCATCACTGCCGACTGCATCAATTTGGTTTATCAGCCTTTGAAAGTTGAGCAACTGGTTTTTTCCCTTTTAATTCGAATCTGCCTGTTCGGCGGGTGGGACGGTGCTCCGGGTCGGCGAACATACCTTGCCATGGTTTGGCTTCTTGCAGTTCTTTGCTTTCCAGCTTGGTGGGGGAGTCGGATTTCAAACCTATCACTATAACGGCGCATCGACCGGTGCGGGTGCTCTCAGGAGGCAGAACAATCAATTTCCAAATGGAAAATCCGTTAAAGCTCATCCTGTTCAACACACGCTCAAGTTTGTCGAACTGAGTGCTGACGACTTTCCACATTGGTATGCTTACCGGAGAGGAATATGACATTACATATGTATGGTATTCTACGGCCGCGCTTGAATCTTGGTCAAGGAAATTTGTAGTTTTGGCTCGTAACTTTCGCCCCATCCCGTCTACGCTGGATATTGGTCAGTCGCTTGCACAGCGAGTCCGCGCTCTAAGAGAGTTTCGCAACATGACCGTGCGCGATCTAGCCACTTCCACACGTTTTCCTATTGCTCGCATTGAAGATATAGAGGCCGGAATCGAAACATGGTTGTCAACCACAGAGCGACAGATTTTGGCTAGAGCACTTGG
>CAJCIF010000468.1 GCA_903970355.1 Actinomycetota bacterium | reverse complement strand
ATGGTTGGCAATGTGATCGCCTCCTTTTTGTTAGCGACCGTCTTTGGCATAGTGTTCGCTTTCATCTGGTCGAGCATTCTCAATAGAGTGCGAGCCCTGGAAAATAGTATCTTCACAACCGCCGCATTTGTCTCGATAATTTATGGCTTCGTCGAATTCTTGGGTTACAGCGGACCAATTGCTGTTTTTGCTTTCGGCATAATGCTGGGCAATATTCACATGGTAAAGGCGAGTGTCATTAAGTATTTGCCTGGATTTCGGGCTATTCCACTCAACCAATCAGAAAAGAGCTTTCTCAATAACTCCGTCTTTCTCCTCAAAACATTTTTCTTTGTCTATCTGGGCATGTCCGTTATCGTTACGGATACCACACTCCTGGCCGCTGGACTTGTCCTTACCGTGTGGGTATTCTTCATTCGCATTCCGGTTGTGCTTGTAGCGACGACGGATAAAACCGTCACAAAATACGAAGTTGCTATAGCATCAGTGATGGTGGCAAAAGGATTGGCAGCAGCTGCACTGGCAGCGCAACTTCGCAATATCCCCGGATTGGCCGGGGGCTACATGATTGAGGAAGTCGTTTATCACGTAATCGTAGCCAGTATCATTCTCAATGCCCTTCTGGCCTATCTGATTAATACAGGTAAGATGAAAGGGGCATACAGTTTCCTCTTTTCTAAGTTTCCTGGTGACGCGGTGCCACCGCTAGCCATCTCAGCCGAATCGATAACATCAATTGCCGAAACAGGATACTGATTGTAATGAATTCACTCTTACACAAGGCTGCCTTTCTAAGCTGCATTTCTTTGTCGGCACTGCCGGCACTGTCTAAAGTCTGGACAATTGAAGAACGTCAAAATCAGTTGATGCAAGACATCAATGATGCTGAGAAAAGCAAACAGATATCTGCAAAAGAAGCACGCGCCTTACGCAAAATGCAAGCCAACATTGCCCGTAAAAAGGCTGCTTTTCGCGCTCGCAATCGGGGCAAATTGACAGACGATGACATTGCCAAATTGAACAAAGATCTAGACGCTGCCAGCAGTAAAACACACGGCCAGGTTAATCACAAATAGCGTTATTTAGCACGTTTTGTAAGCTTGCTATTGATCCATCCGTTCAAGATCCATTTGACTTCGCCTGTCAATTGGTTTTCTTCAAACAAAAGATGTTCACCATCTCCTACCACTACCAGCAATTTATCCTGCGTGGAAAGTTCGTTGAACAAATCGATTGTGCCTTCCGGTCTAACAAGCTTGTCTTTAAATCCAGCCAACATCAAAACCGGCGGCCGTTCAATAAGAACGGCGCTGTCGTGATTCTCCTTCATGAAGTCACCGAATTGTTTGAGCTCTTTTGCTGATAGCGTCATTCTATTGGACGGGTCTTCAAGCCATTTTTTCTGCAGTTCCGGATCAGCCGTCGCTCTATTGACGATCATCGATCCAACATCAATGGGCTTGTCTCCACCTTTGAATAGATGTGTTCCAACCTTGAAAGCGGTCGACAATTTAGCGAATCTATCATTCGACGGAACAGCTGAAATTAATCCATCCACCAGAAGCGGGAAACGAGAAGTGACCCGCAAAGCCATTGCCCCTCCCATTGATTCACCTAGAAGAAATACCGGTGTTTTGGGATAGGCCTTGTGCAGTGCTATCAAGGCTTGTTGCACATCAAAAACGCAAGAATCGAAATCTACCTGGTCTTTCCCTTTCATTTTGGTGAAAGCACCGAAACCGCGCACATCAACAGCGTAGATGGCGTATCCGAACTGAGACATCTGCTTTCCGAAGTTTTCAAAGGCCTCACTGCTAAACCCAAGACCATGCACACAAAGCAATACTACTTTAGGGCTGCCCTGACAAACCCAAGAACGATACGGCAACGAAATGTCGGCTTTGCGTTTCTGGGCTGTGCTTTGACCCAAAGCAAGCGCTTTTGAGGGAGCGGCGATTAGAGGCATTGCTGTTGCCGCTTCCAACCAAAAACCAAGCACAAGAAGAAGAGCGAATCTCGTCACTGACTGCATAGTCAAATCCTTAGAGGGCTAGTAGGCTACCGATCATACCTTTGCCACCAGCCCGCTACCTGACAGCAAATTCACTGTAAACGGAAGCCAATCGCTCAGCAATTGAAAGCGGTATCAATTGTAGTGGCACTTTTCAATTGCTACGGCCGCCCGGATAGGGCCAATCCCATTTCTGTAAGTGCTATTCTTGTAGTAAGTAGACAGTCGATCCGTTCAGTCCCTAAAAAACCGCAGAGTGCCACTTAACGACTCTTTTCGACCCAGGCAGACCAGGCCTCATATAACTAAACTTTCGGCTATACCATCAGCCGAAGACCTGGCTTTTGCTCAATCCAGAGCCAGACCAGGCAATCCCATAACGATGTCCTGGCCTTTTGGCAATGAAAAGAGGGTTTTATTTATCGTTCCATCAATGGGGCAGGAAACAAGCTGGATACTGCGAACTGAAGAAGAGTTCGATGCTCCGGCGCTCTGGCGTTACGCCACAAATGACCCCGAAATCATTCACACCATGCTCGTTGGCGAAGTGCAAGTAGAAGGGACCTCAATTCCGGAAGAACTGAGGCCAACCAAAGAATTGGATCTCTCCGCTCTCAAGGTACCCGCACAGGCCACGGAATTATTAGACCTCACCCCACCCTCGGCCGATGACTTTTTGCCAGGTATGGTATTCGAAGAACGCTACGAAATTGTGTCGCTTATCGGCAGCGGAGGGATGGGAGCTGTTTATAAAGCGCGCCAAATTTCAGTAGACCGCTTTGTTGCTTTAAAGGTATTACATCCAGATCTAGTTGCCGATCCAATTAGTAAGAGGCGATTTGAGCATGAAGCCAAAGCGGCCAGTACTCTTATGCACCCCAATTTGATTGTGGTGCACGATTTTGGTTTTTCTAAAAAAGGCCAGCCTTTCATAGTAATGGATTATCTTGAAGGGCCGACCCTTCATGATTTCATAGAGGAAAATGGACCGCTCGATCTCAATCATCTTATTCGGGTCTTTATCCAGTGCTGCCGTGCTTTGAGTCATGCGCATCGAAAGAACGTCATACACAGAGATATAAAACCGTGCAACATCGTTCTTTCCTTAGGTGATTCGACAGATCCGGAATTTGTCAAAGTGCTTGATTTCGGGATCGCCAAAGTATTGGATAAAGATTCAACTCGCAAATTCGATCAAAACCTTACCAATACAGGCAACATTGTAGGCAGTCCCTTTTTCATGAGTCCGGAACAATGCTGTGGTTTACCTGTGGATGCTCGCTCTGATATCTATTCACTGGGATGTGTACTTTATGCAGCAGCAACGGCTTGTGCACCATTTATCGGTGAGGATCATCTGCGTACTATGTACAAACATCTCTATGAAATGGCACCACCTTTTGCTGTCATGCGCCCAGACCTCACTATTCCTGCCGAATTGGAACGAATTGTTTTCAAAGCAATTCAAAAGGATCCGGTCGATCGTTATCAATCGGCAGACGAGTTGGAAGAAGATCTTGAACGTTTGAAAATGGTGCTCAAAAAGGCAGGCGACATTATTGCAACCGGTGATGTGCCTCCCGCTGAGCCGGCGAAACTGGCAGCTGATCTATTGCTCCGTACAAAAATCGTCACCGCTGAACAAGTGCAAGAAGCATCTAAACTGCAAGTTGGTCTGGGTGGTGAAATTACAGCGATACTTGTTGCTCAGGGAAAACTTGAATACGGGCTCGCTCACGCCGCTAATAAATGCAGAGCGCTTATCTTAGAAGGCAATCTCAGTTTCGAGCACGGATTGCAAATGGTTCAATACTGCCAAGAAACCAAACTTACTTTCGAAGAAGCTATAAAAGAACTTGGCTGGGATTGGATTGAACTGCCAACCACTTAGACGAAACTCGCTTAGAGAGCGTGTTCCAACCAGGCAAGTACGGCAGTGATAACTGCAAATGTTCTCACCAGGAGAAGCATAATGTCCTTGGTTTGATTTTCCGGCTGCACAAATTTATAGAGGCCGTAGAGAATTGCAGCGATGGCGCCAAAGAAAATCGTACTGCCCCAATGCAACCAGAAGAGAGTATTTTCATCGGTTCCTCTTTCTATGAGCCAGAACTGCTCAGGGCGAACTGCCGTCCCCGAGAACAACAGGTCTCGCGATGAATCCGTTTCTATACGGCCGCCGTTTTCTGAAAGAATGCAGTCGATTGAACCGGGAACGCTACCTGTTAACGGTTTGCCATTGCGACCGAACGCCCTAATTAAGGCAATTTTCCGAGTGCCTTCGTTGCTTCGCAATGCTATGGTGCATAAGCTTATGGATCCAGGTGAGGACTTTGGTTCATCTTTGGAAACTCTAGCGAGAAGATTGGGCAGCAACTTATCATTCGGTCCCTTGACGGCATCAAGCACAAGGTGTCGGAATGCTGGCATTTCTTCTTTGCCACTGTAGGGATTCTGGTAAACAAGACGAGTAAGGCCCTGAGTGCTATTTGGATAACTTGAGTAAGTGCCAAAATAGGTATTGGTTTCATCAGCAAGATGTTCCAGCGCGTCGGCAAGTTCAAGCTCCGGTCCACCTGTAAAGTACAGAACAGGGCCATCTTCACTTTGCAGTCCTTCCGATGTGCGCAGAAGCCAGCGTTGTTTGTGGAAAGGCTGGCCAAGAATAATAGCCATAATATCGCGCCAGTCATTCAGGTACATCAAATATGGCTTCTGGACAGCGTATTTGCCGGTTTTCAATTGGCAGACCGACTGATCGGAAAGGCGAAATTGGACATCACCGTCAGCGGTTCTATAGGAAACAGGACAGTTTGCATAAATATCAGCAGCCGTGGTGCCGCGAGGCATAAAGCGGTCGGCGAAAAACCCGCCCACAATCCCGAAAATAACTACAAAAATGAGGGCGCGAATAAGATTGTTTTTTTCGCGCAATTTTTTCAGATTATGGGCACACCAGCGTGCAATGTTCCTTGCATATTCGGTGAGTTTTGAATCAGGCGGCAGCTCCATAGACTGGCGAGTCTTCGAGCCAGGTCCTTCGGGCAGAATTTGGCGCTTCGATCGTTGGTTGTTGCCACTGACGTTTGCGCCACCATGAGCGATACCAGGCGCCATTTTACGCAAACCGACATATTGCAATAAAGATGATAGAACTCTGCCAATTTGCCAGGCCCAATTTTGCACTTCAACCGGTGCTGATGTGTCAGTCTTGCTTTTCTCTTTCAGCTCATGCTGCGGTTTTCCTGCTGTGCTGTCGCTGTTTTGGGATGCTTTAAAATCGGCAGTGTGGCTAAATTCCGGACGATCGCTTTCCGTTTTTTTGTGGGCGGATGGAGCCGGTGGTAAGGGCAATTGATGCTCGCCTGAAGAGCGCACCGGTTTGTGATATTTCTCCTCTAATTCTTTGAGCGCAGCGCGGTCTATAGGAGGATAGTTACCGGATTTCAGTTCCTGCGGCTGCCTAACGTTGTGCCCTTGAGCTGGTGCCAGTCCTATTGGCGGAGGAACGGAAGGTACATCGATCGGGCCATCGTCTCTGGGCAAACGACCAACCATGTTTTGAGCTGGTTTTGTTGCTTCACCTTGTTTATTTTGTTCACTCAAATGTGGAAGATTGAGGCGTCTACGTTTCTCCTCATCTTCAATATCTGGTTCAAGATCGCTGCGCGTGTAATGAGCGGTTTTTTCTTCTTCCGAAACAATAATATTGGCAAGGACTGTAGTTTGTGGTTCTGCTTCGGCCTTACCATAGAGGCGATTTGCTTCAGCATAAGCTTTCGAAAGCCAGGCCGGATCTGCCACTGAGGCATCGACGTTTTGTTCGGCAAGGTTGCCTGATTCTAAAACAGGAGCTTCGACAATTCTCTCCTCAAGAGAAGCGAGACGTGCTTTAAAGAATTCCGCTTCCTCAAAACGCCCTGAGTTTTCGTAAAGGGCGGCCAGTTGATTCATGGTAGCCACAACTTTGGGATTGTTCTCACCATGACGCAATTTCAAGTCATGCAGCAACCGCAGATTCAGGCGAATGGCATCGGCATAGTGGCCACGTTCCGCGCAGATTTCACCGAGCCTGAGTAAGCACGTTTCAACACCGGTTGTTTGATCCGGCAAGACTCGAATTGCGTCGCGCAAAACTGGCTCTGCCCGGGCTGGGAAGCCGGCTGCTATTTCTTTGTAAGCATTTTCAAGTAACTCGCCAATTTCGGCAGGTTCTGGAAGTTGAGTGGCCATAAAAGGAGACTCTTCCGGGTTTGACCCGGGACCGCCATAGTCCCACTTGTCATCTTAATTTTTCCCATTCCAGCCCGAACGCAAACGGCAGATAAACTTAGTCTTAACCGCTTACAGTTTTGTGTTTTCAGTTTGTGGCGTAAAAGCCGTAGATGATGGCCAAAAGCAAGGACAGCCCAGTAAAGCCAATTAATACCCAGTTGTTGTGCTTTTCTGGTTTGACGAGCACTTTCAAGAGAAGCAGAATAACGGACAACAATCCGAAAAAGACACTGCCCCCATAGCGCAGTATATTCATCTCGCCGTTATCCAGATTTTGCGCTGTCAGCCACAGTTCGCGTCCGCGTGGTGACCAATCGTCTGAAAAAACCTTCGAAACTGCCCGCTTGTGCCGTTTTCCATCTTCAAGTGCGATGTAATAAGCAGTGCTGCGATTACTTTGAATGATTTTGCCGTCTTCGCCATAAGCCCTTATACAAAATACATCAATTGGCCCGCGTGGCGACTTGATGTGGACAGCAATGCAATGAATGGCACCAGGATGAACATCGGATTCATTCTCAAGAACCTTGCCTTTATCAAGATTGTCGTAGAGCGCCATGCGGGCAATGTCTGCTTGCTCTGAGGATTTTGCCGAACCGGTTGCTAAATAAGTGAAAGTAGGAGCTTCTTTTCTCCTGGTCAAAGGATTTTTGTATGAATAAGTGAGAGCCTGTTCAAAGTCTGCTTCCTTCATCGGATAAGCCTTCATAACCGAATAATTTTCGGCAATTTTGCTTGCAATCTGCTCCGCTTGCTCTGTCAATTGGATCTCGGCACCACCAGAAGGATAGAGGATAAGACCATTCTGGAATGTCAGGTACGAAGACCCTGCCTCAATCCAATACTGTTTAGCAGTGAGGGCGCCAAAAATAGCGCTTTTGTAATCGCGCCAATCATTGAGGAAAAAATTACTGTTGGCATGAAATTGCTGATCGCCTGATCTGATCATGCAATTATTGGCATTTTCAAAATCGATACCGAGACTACCGTCAGCTGCTCTATAGGCGTGCGGCATAGAAGCATAAATATCATCTGCAGAACGGGTTCTGGGCAGTAGTTTTTCTACCAGGAACATGCCGGGAAACGCCAGAACGACAAGACAAATTAAGAGAATCGATAGATTGCTTTTTTCTCGAAGTTGGGCGAGGATTTGAGCGATGCCAATCTTACCAAGGAGCTGTGAGAGAGGCCATTCTTTATCCAGTTCTTCCTTATCAGAAGAACGCAGCTTGCTTGCAGCTGCTTCTCTAGTGATGTGACGCTTGCCATTACCAGTGATACCATCATCCCGGTTCGACAAACGTGAACGAGATTCAAAAGCACCGCTCCTCAAAGCGTCACGCGAATTGCCAACCGTTCGCCGGGAATGTCCAGGAGCAACAAGAGAGTCTGGTTTCTTACTTTTGAATAGGCTTAACATCTGAAAGAAAATGTTTTTGCTGTCGAACCCTCCGCCGTTGGTTAACTTCTCGGCTCTAATCGGTCTGTCGAGGGTAACTCGCGGTCTTTCTTCTTGCGGTTCTTCCAGGGGAGCTTCCGACAGCGCTTCGGCCTGGCGAATGCTGAGACGCTCAACTCGCGATATTTTCAATTGCTCCAGTTCTTCGCGCAGTTCATGCTCCATGTTGTTGCCGTTGCCGGAGTGCTTGCCGTTGCCACCCTGTGCCGGCAAAGTGGCTTGATTAATCTGGGCATAAACCCCGCCTGCCATAACCGGTTCGAAAACTGAGCCGTTTGCTTCTGCAAAAGCACGCACGAGCCAGACCGGTTCTGCCGGAACTTCGGAATTATCAGCCGGATTTGCCGTTTTCGCCTGCAAAAGCTGGCACCGATAACGTAAGTATTGTGCCTCTTCAGCCCGTCCCACCATGGAATAGAGGCTGGCGACGTAATCCATCTCCCCAACTGCTCGAGGGTCTTGTTCGCCAAGGACACGTTTCATCACGCTCAAAACGCGCAAATTTAATCTAATCGCTTCGCTGAATTGGCCGCGAGCTTTGGCAATTTCACCAAGGTTTTTGAGGCAGGCAGCGGAGGCCCGGCTGTCGCCCGGCAAAAATGAGACAAGATCGCGCAGGCGTGGCTCGGCATTGACATAATCGCCTTCGTTAAAACGCTCAAATGCCTCTGCTAGTAACTGATTTACGCGTTCGGTATCTGGCTCCTGCATATCCCTGACAACGCTAATGGTGCAACGTTCCAGAATTTAATAAACCCTGCCAGAGTCTGGTCCTAACACTATTACACATAGGACAGCCACTAATTTTTGAAGGCGATTTTCGTTGTCTATAGACGACAAGAGGAAAAGTTTTTGGCAAATTTAATGCGATTGCAATCGGAATTTGCACCACTTACAGTGCCATATTACTTTTTGCTTTACTTGTTACTGATGCTACCAGCGGTGGCAATGTTGACGTGCATGATTTCTTCAATTGATGCAGTCGTATTGAGACAAATTTGGTCAAGTGGTAGGTCATTTTGTGTGCAACCAAATGGTTCCTGCATCTCCTCTGCAAGCATTTCAATAGAAATCCCAAAATAGGCGACGAATACAAGAACAGGCACAGTCCACATGTCTATACCCGGTGCCAGAAACCAGGGCAGTGCAAGAAGATAGGCCAGGATCCAGAACCAAATAGCAACAGCAAACCAACCCGGCAAGGGCGTGTTTCTGATGCGTTCGCAGGCCCCACAAATGTCCATGTAGGCACGTGTGTGATTATCAAACAAGAACATCTCCATGCCGTTGGCTACATTTATTCGTTTTGCTTTCAAAATGCTCGCTTGAATCACCTCGCTAAGATAGAGAGGAATGTGGGTAACGGAGGCATCTGGAGGTGGCAGACCCAACAACTGTGGGTTATAGCGGGCACCGCGCAGATGTTCTTTCAAACTGAGCGGGAATGCGGCGAGCAATCTCACGAAGTGATCGCGCTCTTCCGTTGAGAGTTCAAGATACAAGTTCAGTTTTATGGCGAGATTGCGAGTTTCGTTAACAAGCTGTCCCCAGAGCTTTCGACCCTCCCACCAGCGATCGTAAGCACTGTTCGTTCGGAAAGCGAAGACAAGTCCGATCGCAATTGAAGCAAGTGAAAGGGCCTCTTTAGTCTCACTCAAGTGAAACTTTGGATAACCCTCATTGAAGTAAACGACGGCGACAGAATAAGCGACTATCACCAACATAGTCGGCCAGAAGATTTTTGGACTGATTATGAGATGTCGAAGAATTCTGCTAACCAAAACCAAGCAATGTCTACTGCCAAGAAGTTTAAACTAAGAGTTTTGAATTGATAACTGCTTGCTTCGGTCATTTTCACTGGATTCGTTCTAAACTGGACTAACCTTTCCTTTTGGAGAAGGCTTTTCAAGCTTCTCCTCGCTTCCTGGAGGATGCCTTGAACAATTTGCTTGACTGCACGGAGCAGATGGAATACCCGAAATGTTCGCTATTTCTGGGAGAAAAACCACATCCTTGCCTGATTGTCATCTTCGGCGGAGCCGGTGATTTAACAAAACGCCTCTTGCTGCCGGCTATTTACAACTTAAAAGCTGGTGAATTGCTTCCTGATGACTTCGCCATATTGGCAGTTGCACACACAGACAAAAACACAGACTCTTACCGTCAAGAGCTTTCAGAGCAGATAAAGCAGTTTGCGACCGGAGATGTAGATTCCAAGCTATGGGATAACCTGGCTCAACATATTTTCTATTTGCGGGGCGGTTTTGATGATCCGAATACCTACACCGCATTGAAAGAGCAAATCGACAGCCTGAGCAACAAATTCAATCTAAATAACAATGTGCTCTTCTACTATGCAACAGCAGCCAATTTCTTTACGGTCATGACCGAGCAACTTTCCAAAGCTGGCTTATTGGAACAACAAGGCTATTGGCGCCGCGTCATTGTTGAAAAGCCGTTTGGAGTAGATTACGAATCGGCCCGCGCTTTAAACACCAGCTTGCTCACCTATTTGAAAGAAGAACAGATTTATCGCATCGACCATTATCTCGGCAAAGAAACCGTACAAAACATAATGGTTCTGCGCTTTGCCAACGGACTATTTGAGCCGATTTGGAATCGCAATTCGATCGATCATGTTCAAATTACAGTTGCTGAATCTGTAGGGGTTGAGAATCGCGGCAACTACTACGATAAGTTTGGTGCCCTCAAAGATATGGTGCCAAATCACATCTTCAATCTGCTCTCGCTAATCTGCATGGAGTCACCAACCAGTCTTGATCCTGATGCATTGAGAACAGAAAAATTAAAGGTGCTGCAATCTTTGCGTCCCTATACTGCAAAAGACGTAGAGAAATATGTGGTGCGCGGTCAGTACACCAAGGGCAAAGTCAATGATGTCGATGTAGTTGGATACGTTGACTCGCCTCGCGTTAATCCAAATTCTCACACCGAAACTTACGTAGCCATGGAATTGCACGTGGACAACTGGCGCTGG
>CAJCIF010000467.1 GCA_903970355.1 Actinomycetota bacterium | reverse complement strand
TTGAAGCAAGTCAAATTCCTGTAGGTGTAAAAGCACTATATACGGTTGCAAACGATGCTCACACTTTAACCCCCATTCCTGCATCAAACATTCTGCAATCGCTTGTGCCACTAGCCAAATTGGCACCAACGGAATCAGCAGCGACTCCTTTAAAAGTGGAAGCGCTTGCTTCTGGAACGCCAGTAGCAGGAGTTGCCAATTCAATTGAAGCTGTTCTTGCCGGCAAAGTGTTGGCTGTGAATACAACTGAAAATGTCATTCCGGGTAAAGCTATAAGTGCGAACTCGGCAGAGACTGCCCTTACTGGTAAAGGTGTTGTTTTGAATCCAACAGAAGGCGTCATTCCCGGCAAGGCTGTGGGTGTGATTCCGACTGAAGGTGTCATCACCGGCAAGGTTATCGGTGGAGTTCCGACTGAAGGTGTCATCACCGGTAAGGCTATTGCAAATTCCATAGACGGACAGATCAAAAAACCGAACTCAGTAACGGAAGGTGGTATTGAAATAAAGCTGCCGAACAACACCATCATTGGCAGGATACCTGGTGTTGTTGCTCCTGGCGCAGCGGGAGATCACGATACAAATGATGGTGAGCACATTTCGGAAGCCTTCGTTACTGGTGAAGAAGAAAGATATTTACCTGGCCTGGAGATCGCAGCAATTCTTGCTTTCGGTGCCATCAGTAAAGTGCGTGACCACCAGTTCAATCTGGTGGAAGCAGAAAATGCATTGGCACTAATCGAACACCTGGCTGATATAGATGACAGCCAAGACAATAGCGGTCGCACTGTTACTTTGCCTGGATCGAGAAGAGAATACATAATTTCAGCGGGCGAAACTCTCGACGGTATTGCCAAACAGATCTTCGGTGATGAAAGAATCGGTTGGCTAATAGCTGAACTCAACAAACATATCATTAAAGAAAGCTCGATCGAAAACAAGGCAGTATTCGAGATTGAATCCAGACAACGGTTGATTTTACCGATGCATGCAGAAGTTGACACCTTCAAAGAAAACAAAAAAATTAGACCAGTGGAAGACATGGTCACCATCATCATCGAACGCCATATCCATAAAGAAGCAACCTATATGATGTTGGAAAAAGCAATGGGATTGACGCAAACCAGCAAAGTCTCCTCCCCAGCAACAGTACCAGCTCCAACCCCTGCGGTAGCAAAGCGGCCAACATCGGGTTTGGTAAGACAACCAGTTACTGCATCAGCAGTGTTGGTTACAGCTTTCCTAATTCAAGCGATTCTGCAAACAACTCCGAATATTGCTGCAACCGGAAGTCAATCTGCAAATACCACCACTCGCTAGTAATGTCTGTTGCACCAACCCTTCCTATATGTCAAGCTAATTAGCCTGAGGTATAGTGGTGATTTATGGTTACCGTATTAGTTGTAGATGACGTGCCTGCGCTTCGTCAGCATGTTATTGATTTACTCAAAGAAGTTGATCCGAAGGCTACCATTCAGGAAGCGTCCAATGGAGCCGAGGCAATTCAATTAGTGAAAGCACGGACGCCGGATATGGTAGTGATGGATATCGTCATGCCAGGTACTAACGGCATTCAAGCAGCGCAGGCAATTTGGGCTGACAAACCAGATCTGAAGATTCTATTCTGGTCTCAGTTCCACAAAGAATCATTCGTGCGAGAGCTTGGCAAAATAATTCCTGATGAAGCTATTCACGGTTATGCACTCAAGACTGAACCGGAAGAAAAACTCAAAGATGCGATCAACTCTGTACTCAACGAAAACAACTCATACATTGACCCAATAGTACGAGGTATCGAATACAACCTGAAAGGTGACGGCAGTCTGAGCGCCGCCGAATATGAAACGCTCATTGATTTGCTCTTAGGCTTAAACGACCGTGGCATTGCCCTTCGACAATACATTAGTGTTCGTGGTGTACAAAATCGAATTTCTTCTCTATCTCAAAAACTCGTTAAAGGCGCCGACAACTATCTGAAAGATACAGCCGGCATGGAGCTGTATAACACGCGAGTGCGAATTGTTTTGGAAGCTTTGAAACGAGGTCTCGTAGACGTTGACGATTTGCTTCGCCAGGACACCAAACTCGATGACTGGTTATTAAACCGCTTCAAATTCGACCGTTCTCAGGTTCTCTAAATGGGATTTGCGGACTAACACATTTATAGTCACAAGCTATTTAACTAATATCTCTGCCATAGACCTGCATTACAAGGAGATTGGTCATGGCAGACAACGTAGCGGAATTTTTATCCACTCAAGATGTGCACGAGGGGATGCACCGAATTCAACAAGAAGCTCTGGAGAGATTGCATCCAGTTTTAACCAGCGCAAAAGCTACCGCCGCCGAAATCCTGAACAAGAATGTGGACAAGTTGGCGACACTGTCTCAGTTCCTCCCGGATGGCACGATCAATGTTCCTGATTACCTAAACAATCCAGTCGCACGTTCCGTTTTAGGAGCAGACAACGTCAAATTTCTATCGAACTTCAAATCAATCGAAAAAGACGGCGATCACATCACATTCACTGCAAAAGATTCAACGCTCATCCCGCTTGATCAAACAATTCCCGGAACCCTGGGCGCAATGAAAGCCAAGGGAGTTCGCTTCGACAATACGTTCTCCTTCGATTTGAAACCAGATGCCAACGGTCACACAAGAATTTCAAATATTCAGGGTATTAATGTCGAAGTGGCAGGGCCGATCGGGCCGCCTATCAAATCCCCAATCACCGAAATAGATATCGATCATGACCGTACCGGCAGGCCGCAAGCCACGGTAAATGCGGAAGTCCCCATAACTCACAACACCATCTCTGAGAAGGTGCCATTTCAAATCAATCCAGATGGAACTTTGAAAATTGGGTAGAAGGGTTAAAGTGGATGGTCAAAAATTGAACGGCCTTCTACGGTCCCCAGATACAAATGCTTCTTATATGGTAGTGCTGTAGTAACGCAAAAGAGGGTACCACCAGGATCATGCAAGGTTTCAATAATCTTCCCAGTTGCGTCAAGGTGAGCTACCAAGCCATATTTATCAGGCTTCGGCAAAAGGTCAGGGGGCAAAAGAGCGATGAAATTCTTCGCAAGTGTCTTCGTCTTAAGCGCCTCCACAAGCTTCATGCGCGGCACGAAAAATGCTTCCCAGTATGTTCCATCACCGACAGACTTTAAGTTATCGGGTATGCCTGGCAGGTTTTCGGCAAAGTAATCTGTCTTGCCTTTGTTTTCGCCTTTCAACCACACTCTCGTAATCCTGTCTCGGCTTGTCTCATTAACCAGGACGAACTCATCGGCTGGCGAGATCGCAACTCCATTTGGAAAATAGAGTCCCTCGGCAACGAGAGAAGTTGTTTTCGAGGCTGGATCGTATGAAAGCAATCTTCCTTGTGGTTTGCCTTCCAGCATTTCATAGCGAGATTCAAGCCTGACATTTGGTCCATTGTTTTTTGTGCTAGATTCCGAAAAAAAGATTTTGCCATCTGAGGCTATATCCAAGTTGTTGGGGAACTTGATTGGTTTGCCTTCGAAACTGTTTGTGAGTACGGAGATTTTTCCATCCGGCGCAATTGACAGCAATCCGATTGGATCATTGCAAACGATCAGATTGCCACTGCGATCGAAACGCAACCCAAGCGAAAAGCTTTTACCAGGATCCGCAAACACTTCCACTTTCGCTGGCGAAGTGGAGATATCCACTCTATAAATTTTGCCGTCGGTGCCACCTGTATATAGACGTCCTTGCTTATCAAAATCGATGTCTTCCGGGCCTGGAATAGCACCATCAACTAAATATCGACCCTTTTTGAGGTTGTCATTCGGAGCTAATACACCAACCATCTCCGGGGGCGGTGGTCCATCAAACGGAGCTGAATCTATAACTTTGCCCTGCGAAAAGAGGATGACACCAACTCCCAAAAGAGCAATCACCGCGATTAAAGCGATTACTTTGCCATTCATGACCTACTCCTCTTCGCCACGTCAAATACACGCCGTGTTGCAGAATAACAGGTCATCGGCTAAATCGTTTTCGATTATTGATTGGGAATTACAATGCGTTCCAATTGCATAGCTTCACCTGGAGCAGGTGCTGCGCTTTCGATTTGTTGCGCTTTTTGTTCAATCGCTTTAGGAGCAACTGTCTCGATCGGCTTAGGAGCTGGTTGCTCGATCGCTTTTGGTTTGGCGGCAGTCACTGATTTTTTCACCAACGGCTGCACATTATTCGGCATGTAGAAAGGGTACGACATCGCCGGATTGTATGGCATTGGCGAAACCATCATTGGAGGCGGCGGTGGGACAAACTGTGAGGAGCGCGGTGGTTCCGCGTATTCGTTATTATTTGCTCTTACGTGAGAAGAGGACCTGTGAGAGATGGAGGATTTGGTGGCGGTAGATTTTGCAACCGTGGCTTTGGCCGTTGATGTTTTTATCGGTGCACTCTTTGCCTCTGGAACTAAATTCTTAGGCATTGCTGTAGAAATAGGTGCAACTTTGGTATTCACAAATGCTGGATGGCTCGCGCTCTTGTGAAACACAGCAGTACTGCTACCGTGCATGTTCGCCATCATCGACTGCGAAATGGCGTAATAGTAGCCGGTTATTGCCACGAATGCGACCGCTAATATTGCCACTCCCAGATCAGATTGCCCGTGGACCGTTTCATATCGTTGTGGATCATATATAAAAGGATTGGTATTTGTGAAGCCACTATCTATAGTGTCATTGAAAAACTTCAAAGACAAAAGACAGCTCGTGCCATCAGAGAGACGCAGTGCCAGTTCTGAAACCGATGAAAGTTCGTTGTCGCTAATCGGCACACTGGTATGGGCTGCCATACAAAGAACTCGGCGAGAACCTGGCATTACAACACGCTTAGCGAGGGTGACTTGCAATCCCGGAATGATCGTCTGTGAACGATCTATAAATTGACTAACAAGAGTAGATTCTTCCGGCGGCAAAACTTCCGCTTCTGGAGCGGACGAATCTTCCTTAGCCGGCAAATTGATTACAGTCATCTAGAGCCATATCCATGCCACAATCTAATTCAACCACCTTTTTGTGCAAATTGAGGGTAAATGTCTCCAATTTTCAAGGGCTTAACCAAATTGCCTGCTGCTAAATAGAACAACTCGGGCCCAATAATTGATGCAATAATTCAAGTCCGCACCGCAAAAGGTTATCAAATGGGCTTTTCCGAATTCGATGCTTACGACGGTTTGGGATTAGCCGAACTAGTTCGGAACAAACAGGTTAAACCGGAAGAACTTTTAGAAGAGTGCCTGGCTCGCAGCGCTAAGGTGAACACAAAGCTCAATGCCATTGTGCATTCCGCCTTCGACAATGCTCGCTTACAGATAACAGAATTGGGAGAAGATGGTCCTTTTCGGGGCGTTCCCTTTTTGGCAAAGGACCTGGGCGGAACAGTAAAAGGAATGCCCATCACCTTCGCTTCCCATGCTTACAAAAATCTCGTCGCCAGGGCAGATTCCACTTTCTTTGAACGAATTCGCAAAGCCGGTTTCATCATTTTTGGCAAAACCAATACACCGGAGTTCGGGCAACTGGCAGTCACGGAACCTCGCCTTTTTGGACCATGTCGCAATCCCTGGAACACAAATTTGAGCCCCGGAGGTTCAAGCGGCGGAGCGGCCGCAGCTGTTGCCGCGGGAATTCTGCCTATTGCTCACGCCTCGGACGGTGGTGGCTCGATAAGGGGTCCGGCAAGCTGTACCGGACTATTTGGTCTTAAGCCTTCGCGAGGCAGACAACCTTTTGGCCCTCGACGCTCGGAAATGGTTGGGCATCTAGCCGTAGATCACGTAATCACTCGAACTGTTCGTGATTCTGCTGCTTTGTTGGATGCAACAAATGGAAAAGGTCCTGCCACCACATTTAGTGCACCACCGCCGAAGAATTCTTATCTCTCGGAAGTAGATAAAGAGCCAGGCAAATTGAGAGTTGCTGTTTATAGAGGAACGATGCTAGGCGATAACGTGCACCCCGAGTGCCAGGCTGCCCTCGATCACTCGGCGAAATTGTTGGCTGATCTGGGACACCATGTTGAAGATGCGGAACCGAAAGGAATTAACTACAGAGAAGTTGCCAAAAATTTCTTGATGCTCTGGTCTGCCATAGCAGCTACTGCACATTCCTGGATGGAAGAAGAAAAAGGTGCAGTAAGTAAGGCGAGCGATTTCGAGCCATGCACATGGGGGATGATCAAATCTGCCCATGTTCTTTCAGCCTGGGATGTGGCTCAAGCTGTGTCTGCCGAAGGAGAATTGGCAAGAATAATGACCGACTTCTTTACCAGCTACGATCTTCTCCTTACGCCGACACTGTCTCGTCCGCCTGTAAAAATCGGCGAGCTTAAACCAACTGCCATTGATGAAGCTATCCTATTAACTGTTGTTGCCACCGGCAACTCGCAACTTGTGCGCAACACGATAGGCCAGCTAGCCAAAAAAAGTTTTCAGTGGACTGCGTTTTGTGCGCCATTTAACATGACCGGCCAACCGGCAATTTCCGTACCTCTTTACTGGACGAAAGACAACTTACCGATAGGCACTCAATTGGTAGCCCGCTTCGGAGAAGAGGACACGCTTTTCCAAGTTGCAGGGCAGCTGGAAAGAGCCCAACCATGGTTTCAAAGAAGGCCGCCAATATGGTCGGGAAACTCAGGAGCCCCTTGAATTTCAGAGTATAAGTGCATATACTCATATTGTGGTCACGGAGTTCGACGAAAGCGTTATTTTGAAGTGTGCTGATATCGCAGCCCACTGTACTTGCTTACACGTCCGAAGGGCATCAAGAGCAGTTACCAATTTGTACGATGAGGCGCTGGCACCGGCTGGTCTAACTACAAACCAAATGGGATTACTCATTGCTATTACTTTAATGCGTAACCCTTCTATCAACACTCTTTCAGAGAAAGTGATGATGGACCGCACGACGCTCTCACGCAATCTCAAACCACTGGAACTTCAATCACTCATTCGTGTCGAGGCTGGCGAAGACAAGCGTATTAAACTTGTCAAAATCACTAAAAAAGGGCAGGCATCTCTTATGGAAGCCATTCCTCTCTGGGAAGAAGTTCAAAACAGGATTATTGGTCGACTCGGACAGAATAACTGGAAAGATCTTTTGAAAAAATTGAATGCCACAGCTGCTTTGTCAACGCTCGGCTAGTTTTTATTTACCACCATACGTGTATCTACACTTAGATTCGAGGAGAACATCATGACTGCTATTACCGTAAAGCAAGAGGCGAACGTAAAGTCACAGCAAGGAGAAAATTTCTCTGCTGTCCACGCCGGTCCGATGGCTCAACTGGACAGCTTCCAATTAGAGCATCCCAGGATGAAGCGCACTATAACCGGCAAGCTCTTCGTGCGAGATTTACTCAAGCTTTCCGGCATGCAGTTTTCTATGAACAAGCTGCCGGCAGGAAGAGGCGCGCCGTTCTTGCATCAACACAAAGCTAACGAAGAAGCCTACATCTTTGTGAAGGGCAAAGGACAGATGCAGGTTGATGGAGAAATTATTGACGTTGAGGAAGGCTCAATTGTGCGAATTGCTACCCCGGGCAAGCGGTGCATTCGCAACAACTCATCGGACGACCTCTACTTTATTTGTGTTCAAGCCAAAGAAGGTTCCCTTGGTGATGACACCTTTGGCGATGGCATTGCATTGGAAGATCCCGTCAATTGGCCGGCATAACCCGCCCCCTCACCTCTAACTTTGCTATTTCGGACTCTTCACGTCCGCTTTACAGATCCGCGTGATTCTTCACGAATCCTCCTCAAAAGCCGGCCAAAATGGTATATATCTAAACTTTTGGCGTTTGCGATCGGAGGAAACATGAACGATTACTACGAACGTGATAAAGCAGCCCCCCTTGGGCCGATAGTACTCATCATCAGCATCGTATTCGGTGCCGGCTTTTTCATTTTGTACAATTTCATCGGCAAAAGTTAGATCGCTCTTAAATATATTTATTTGAGAAGAGTTTGTTCTCGAGCAATAAGTCTAAGTGGTGCTCATACCAATCACTGTTAAATAATCCCTTGGGATCATACTTACGTTTCGCAGCAAAAAACTGGATCATTTGCGGATAACAAGCAAGCACTTGCTGGGACGATGCATATTTATGGTAAGTGAGATAATAAGAGCCGCTAGAATTGATAGCAAGTTCGATCAAATCTGAAAATATTTTGGCAGCGCGTGTCATTCCGGCTTTGGTATGTTCGACATGAATATTCAAAACAGTGCATGCCCATGGCTGCGTTGCCCAAGCTAAAAACGAGATCTTGTCTTCCTTAATTAGCCGAACAGTGCCATAGATTACATCTGCATGGTGCTGACGAAGTAAATCTGCTGCTTCCTTCAAAAATTTTCCAAGAGCTGGGCGTGGCACGTAGAGTTCGGTGATCAGCTCCGTCCCCTTATGGCGCGGAATACGCCCGTCTAAATCTTTGTGGTAGTTATCTATATAAGTTGCGAGTTGAAAAACATCCGATTCGTATAATTGTCCATTAGTACTCAAATAGTAATTGCTGTACTTTTCGAAAGCGGCAGTTTTGTCAACGTGCGCAAGATATAAGAGGTCTTTCCAGTCATCTTCACGTAATAACCGATGTTCTGTAGCAACTGAAGCATTGGGGACTTCAGCATAGGTACTCATAATTCCTTTATTCAAGAAGTCGGGTGATGTGGGATCGATAGCAAATTGGAAATCACCATACTTCGCTCCATTGTTAATCCTTTTTTCCAATCGTGAAATTACATTTTCGGCTTCAACAATTTCGACAGTTCGCTGCAAAACGGCTCTAGGAACCAATCTCAATGTGGCAGAAGCGATGATTCCAAACAATCCATAACCACCCACAACCAGGCTAAAGAGCTCGGGATTTTCTGTACGCGAACAGATCTTAGTTTGCCCGTCTGACAACACCACCGTTATGTCTTCTAAATCGTCAACTAAAGGCGGGCGTGTCAGTCCACGTCCATGAACATTAGCGCTTACCGCTCCCCCGATACTTAATGAGTTAGCACCAGTTTGCTTTTGTGAAATAACCCAGACACTTCTCTTTCCCTTTTGTTTTTCTTTCAAGAAATCTATAATGTCAGGCCAAAATATTCCTCCTTCCACTTCGAGCAATCCACGCTCTTCATCAAAGTGCAAGACTTTATTCATTCCAGCCATATCTAAAAGCATGCCTGATCTCAGAAACTGCTGTCCGCCCATAGCATGTCGTCCACCGGCAATACAAATCCGATCCTTGCTGGAATGTGCCAGTTTAATTACCTCTACGATTTCAGACAAGTTGGAAGGAGCGAATCTCCCTTTGATCACGGTGGGATTCAATTGAGAATGCGTGTCGTTAACAACCTCACAATAAGGCGACACGAGTACCTTTTTAGAGTCAGCAAGCTGAATGCTCATAATCTGAATGAATACCTTTCTACGGAATTAGCGGAAGAGTAATGTGAGAAGGAAAGCTTGGGGTGTGGAATACTGTCTGACGCGCTAATATCGTTTTATTCTCTGTTGCAATGTTTTTCCCAGTGTTTGGATTCCGATCGAATCGAGGGAAATTGCTGCTGGATACTTCTAACCGTATACGGTGCCCTTTTTCAAAGGACATGCTGGTTGGCCAAAGCTCCATTTCAATTTCTTGAGCTTGACCGGCTTGTGTTGAGCCATTGAATTTTCGACGGAGAATGCCAACAGAGACGTTGAAGGATTGTCCGTTTGGAAAAACATCCACCAGCTTGGCGGTAAAATCTGTGCATGGTGCCGTAGTAGAAACGTATAGTCTTGCAGTTACTGGACCGGTAACTTCTGTGTCTTTATCCAAGACGGGAGTTGTGTAATTCAAGACATCCGCACGCGATTCCAAGATACTCTGATCAGCAATTCCAGCCCCACTACCAATCATTGCTCCTCCTGCTGTTGGTACAGGATCTTTCGGATCATAAGTAAACTGATCTTTCGGTTCACGTGCATCTGGTGGGTTCAGTGAAAGTTGCCCATCACTTGTGGATCCATTTGCTCCCCCACCGCTCCGCAAATAATATGCAGTGTATTTGCATCTAGCTAATGGCCATTCATTTTCAGTTCGCCATTCGTTCTTTCCTAACACGTAAATACGGATTGGTGAATTCTCACTGTTTTGAAATTCTGCTCCATTTAGTATTTCATCAAACCACGGCAAGCTCTCAGACAAACTTTTCGGCCGAAATTTTTCCGATTGCGTGCCATTCGCAAAGGCAAGTTCACCGGCATGAATCCAGGGCCCGATGATCAGGCGGCTCTTTTTTGCAACTTCCATGTTTGCGGATTTGCGAATCTCTGCAAAATCTTTCAGTTGAGTGAGGAGAAACGGATCGTACCAACCGGCTATCGACAATACGGGAGCTTTTATGTGCTGTGATCTATTGACGCCATCGATGTTTTTCCAGTATGAGTCAACCTCAGAGTGCAAAACCCAGTCTCGGAAAAAAGAGATTTCTTTACCAATGCCTTGTTTATCGGAATCGATCAACGGAAATCCACGTGCAGCATTTCTGATCTCAATATCGGGAGGCCAACTACTTCGTTCTTTATCACCATAACTATTCAATGCCCAAGAAAGCGCGCTGTACAAGGAAAATGCGTTTCCGGGATAGAACATTCGGTGAAAGTCTGTACTTGCTTCATAGACTGCCAATGCCGACGGCCCAGGTTCACTCTGATCCGATAACACTAATTGAGTGTAACCAAAAGCAGATCCGAGATCGGAAGAGCG
>CAJCIF010000466.1 GCA_903970355.1 Actinomycetota bacterium | reverse complement strand
GTATCGCAACGCGAACCGGACAATGTCACGATCGAATTTTTCGACAACCAGGGCATTGCAATTTCAAAAGCGATGGAAAGAAAAATCGAAACGACATTCTTCAAGGAAGATTTCCCAAGATGCCTACCGGCCGATGTCGGTAATATTGGCTACCCAAGCCGTGTTCGTGAATATTACATGGATGAATTCTTGAAGCACGTCAAAGGGCAAGTATTCGAAGAAGATCTAGTGCCATTTTGTATCGTGCCTGGATCCAATTACACAAGAAGAACAAAAACCGGATTGATTTCCACTCGTGCACCACGTGTGGTTATAGACTATGCCATGGCTGAATCAGGGGCAATTTTGCCGGATCTTCTCGGTCAGGTGGGCATTGAAACGGTCGTTTTGAATTCATCAATTCGCAATACGCCGCCCCGGCAAGAAGAGCGCATTGCCATGCGCAAACAGCTCGCCGATGTCGTAAAGGCTCTCAATGCAGAGTTGGGCATTCAGATCGGTCGCAATGGTGAACAAATGACACTGGTTGACGAAACCGGTCAAATAATCCGTGGTGAACTGTTATTGGCAGTGGTCGCCGATATAATTTTGCGCGACAAGCCGCGCCGAACGATAGTGGTACCCGTCAATTCCAGCTCTTCAATTGAACGCATTGCGGCCCGCTACAACTGCAAAGTTGTCCGCTGCAAAGCTTCCGAAACAGAAATTGGCGCAACGACAGCTCGACTTGATGATGCGGTCTTGGGAGGAAGCGCAAACGGCTGCTTCATTTTCCCGGAATTCCAGAACGGCTATGACGCCATGTTCGCTCTGGGGCAAGTCCTGGAGCACCTTACGTTCCAGGGTCGCACACTGCATGAAGCAGTTTCAGAATTGCCACCACTTATTTATCAAGTGGATTCTGTCCACTGCCCGTGGGAAAGAAAGGGCCGCGTGATGAGAATGCTCGTTGAAAAACACCACGATCGACCAATGGAGCTCCTCGATGGCGTAAAAATACAGACAAGGCCAGAGCACTGGATACTGGTTTTGCCCGATGCTGTTGAACCGCTTGTCCACGTTTATGCTGATGGCACGGACCTGCAGCACACATCCTCCGATCTCAACGAATATACTCAGCTGGTTAGATATCTCCAAAATGCTTGAGCCCAGCGTCATACCATGCTCTTATGCGCCTTGCATTTGCAAGACGGATTCGGACACTCGTTATTGCAGCGAATTGTGCAAAAATGAAGCGCTGAAATATGAGACGGTCCCTTATGAATGCTCGTGTGGCCATGAACACTGCCAGCATCCGACGCAAGCCCAGTTTGATGCTTCGCCTTAGGGGAATGTTCATTAAGGTGAGTCACTGACGAACTGAATGGAAGAGCAAGTATCCCTAAAAGAACAAAAAGTCCCGCCTGTCTTTCTGGACAAGGCTCTTTCTCTATTGAGCGCAGCCAGACCGAGGCAATGGACGAAAAATCTGATCATATTTGGTCCTGTTATATTTGCAGCCAAACTGTCTGATATATCGGCGGTGTTTGCCGCATTCCTTTGTGTAATCGCCTTCTGCATGACCTCAAGCGCGATTTATCTCTTTAACGATGTGCTTGACCGTGAACAAGATCGCATCCACCCTCGCAAGAGCAAGCGCGCGATAGCCTCGGGCAAAATTAGCGTTGCCCTGGCCCTCACTACCGCCTTATTTCTCGTTGTGGGTGGGTTCGCAATTGCAATGACGATCAGACCGAGTGTTGCGCTTTTCGTACTTGTCTATACAGCAATCATGCTTACATACGGGCTTTATTTGAAGCACATCGTTCTAATCGATGTCATGACAGTAGCATCGGGCTTTGTGATTCGTGCTGTTGCAGGTGGACTTGCAGCAGTAGCTCCTGCTTCCGGCTGGTTCCTCTTGTGCGCAAGTTTCGGGTCGTTGTTTCTGGCACTCGAAAAGCGACGGCATGAACTCAGCACCTTATCCCAATCGGCCAATCAACATCGTGCTGTTCTCGATCATTATTCAACCGAATTGATAGATCGAGTGCAAGGTATTGTCGTACCCGGTCTGCTCACGTGCTACATCTTTTACAGCTTCCAGTCCTATCACGGACAATGGATGATGCTTACCGTGCCGTTTGTTTTCTACGGCATCGTTCGCTATCAAATTCTCTCTATGCAGGAAGTTCTCACAGGCACACCGGAAGAAGTACTCTTACGAGATCGCCCTACCCAGGTCACCATCTTACTCTGGCTCCTCACCTCAATTGGCGTTCTCTATAGAATCATTCCAGACGGCGCCCAACACATAATTAGCTGGCTCGATTCAATATCGATTATGCATTAGTGCATCACATTCGGTGCCTAGATTTTCACCAGTTTATCACAAGCCTAAAATCAATAAAACCTACAGTACATCCGGCTCGTGTTATGTTGGCCGTGTCGTCCGTTTAACGATTTTTGCATGCACTCAGCCCCTGAGATGATTCGAAGTCAGCCCATTGAGACGCAGGCTATTATTCGGCCTGCAAAGCTTTGCGCGCTCGAAAGTCTTTTGATCGTAATTCTGTTCATATCAACCATCGTTGGCCTTGGGACCATATTCGTTGCACATGCTATTGGCAAGCACGATTCAATAATCCTGGAAGAAAAACGCCTGGTTGCCGCTCTTCCGTCTTGGCACTGGTCAACCACTGAGGCAGTAGCATTCTCCCAGCAGTTCGAAAAGTTCTATAACGATCGATTTCCATTTCGAATCGATCTCATCTCGTTCATTTCCTACTTGAAGTACGAATGCTTTGACGTTTCATGGTTATGGTCTGTTGCACCAGGCGATAATGGATGGATGTATTTCCTGGGTCACAACGGGCTTGAGACGATCCGTCATACGCCAGTCTTCACACAGCAAGAACTAAAAGCATGGGCTCTCAATCTCGAAGAGCGGCGCCAATGGTTAGCAAATCACCACATGCAATTTTTATTTGTAATTGCACCATATAAAGCGAGCGTCTATCCGGAATATGTGCCTGAGTCTCTTCGACCAGTCGATTCAGAAAGCAGATGCGATCAACTCATGACGTATCTCAAAAAGAACACACTGGTCGAGACACTTGATCTCCGACAACAATTAATCGCTGCAAAAAATCAAGGTCCTCTCTTTTTCAAAACAGATTCACATTGGAACAGGCTTGGTGCCTTCATTGCTTATGAGGCAATTACAACCAAGCTACACAGCCACTTTCCTGCTATTCAACCACTCAAATTCGATGATCTAAGAGGCATTCCCAATGTTGAATTTGAAGGTGATCTGGCGCAACTAATCGCCATCCAACACTTCGTAGCGGATCGCTATACGGAATATAGTCCCCAAGAAGGCTTTGCATGGCAATTGAGTTCAAACCCGCCAGCTGGCAAAGACAGATTCATTTCACGCAATTTCATTCGTCCGTTTGCAACCGAAGTTTGTCGTTCAGATCTGCCCAGTGCTTATTTCATTCGTGATTCATTCATGTGCTATATGCAGCCGTTCTTGTCTCAGCATTTTCGCCGCGCCTATTTTGATTGGAGTCCAAAATATGATTTCAACACAAGCCAAATTGAACTCGAACACCCTGATGTAGTTGTGCAGGAAATGGCTGAAAATCACCTTTTCCTTCTTCCACCGAATCCGGCTGAACTTAAGGCGCGCTAGTTATTTGTCGTTCAGAGTTTTGACTAATCTTCTCGCGACCTTATGTCGCTTATATCCATCCCAGCTAATTTCAGCAAAGCCTCCCCCAGTTCGAGTATCAGGCGATCCCTTTCTATGCCATTAGGAGCATAACGATCAACAATGTGGTATCGCTTATTCTCAAGCACTTCAAAAATCCATCTTTCCCCATGATGGCCCATCGGCCACTTTTCATTTATAGATATTTGCCAAAAATTCATCTGTTCAAGCAGGTTTTGAATGCGTTCAAATTCACTCTGTTCAATAGTGAAGCTTTCATCCCTAATTAAATGATCAGGCTCTTCCTCAGCATTCAACTTCAAAATTTTCAAATTGACAGAAGATTCCCCCTGATCATTTCTTCGAAGAGTTATGCATATCGAGTTGCGGAAACTGCGTACCCATAAGCCACGGATTACAACTGAAGTGTAAGAGTTCGCAAGTGCGAAAAGGGATGGTTCTCCCATGGCTTCAAGGTTTGAGCCATACCATTTTTGTCGGGAAAGTATTACTTCATTTGGAAAATAGGAGTCGCTATGCATGATTACCTTCTAAACATACGTCTTGATTCACCACTGTGAGCGTCAATTATGACTGTAGATTCCTGACCAAGAGCTTCTAACAATTGTTTGTCATCTCTAGATAGTTCAAAACTTTTGTTCAAGTGTGTATGAGCAATCGTTTCGCTAATCGGTTCGAAGAATTTGATGTGTTCTTTACCTCCAGTCATAAGCTCCATCCGACCGTCCGGTCGTTTAACTAACGTGTATTCACAATCATTTTTGAGAGACAATTCGGCCATTTCTCTGAATACGACTGCTAGATTCTCACCAGCTTCTACGAAGCGAAAGTGCTCTGCAATGTTGTCGCCAGTTGGTAATTTCGGTCTATCTTTCGCAGCATCCTTATGTGGAAGATTATCAGCCCCATCACTTTTGCTGGACATTGCCGAATGATAGTCGCCCTTGCTGGGCACTTCTGTTTGGACGCCATCAAAGTATCCTTTTGGAATACCTGCATAATTAAGCTCCTGTGCGGTGAGTCCTTTGCCTTTGAGGTATTCGTACAGCATTTGCTTTGCTTGCTGGGCATGTTCAGGCGATGATTGCGCCATTTGGTCTATCGCTTTCGTCGCTTTCTCTATCGAATCCATGACAGCTTGATCGACATGTGTGGCTACTTTGTCAGCTATCTTTATAGCAAGGTCGCCCGCTTCGGTACTGCCTTCTGGATTGATCATGCCAAACATGGTTTCGCCTATAAACTGCCCTTTCCCACGATTTGGCAAAGCACTGTATTGCTCACTTCCTTGCAAGATTGCCTTGCCGAGAGCTTCCAAAGCTTGATTAGTAGCATTTGGATCTTTCGCCATCGTATCGAGTACACCGCTGATGGTATTAAAAAGAGGTCCGTTAATCGCATCCTCTTTTGAAAGAAATTCAGCAACTGAACCGTCAGTTAAGGCTTTCCACCCAACCGCAGCTGCACCTTTAAATTTTTCCTTGGCTGTATTCAATCCTTCGCCGATACCGATAAGCTTATCGAGCTCACCCTGAATGTCAGCCTTCTGTCCCCCAGGATCACTTGCTCGTTTAGCTGCGGCTTCGACAAAGTCATGCAGTTTTTGACTTGGCGTACGCGTATCAGAGGTTGTCTCGTAATCCATGCCAAGTTGGTAGGCATTTTCAGTTACTTTGTTGGGACCGTAATCGATTACCGTCCCGGTCTGTTCGGCTGAGGGTTGGCCTATTCCCACTACTTGCGCATCTATATCGCCAAACGGATCTTGAGGTAGCAGATTTTGTGGTTCGTAGCTTTGTGTTGTTGAACGTAGAAAAATTTGCTGGTCATGGCTGCTCAAAAAGGAGCTGGACCGAATGCCTTCAGGTCTGGCATCGCTGGATGGCTTCACCTGATCTTTTACTGGAGTTGCTAATTGCGCATCCGACATTTAATCGCCCTGCCCGCTTCTTCGTTGCTTTTATAGCACCGAAAGTGTGACAGTTCAGTGGCAGCTAAGTTAAGGCTTGATAACCGGTTCTTTCTCGCAGTCTTCAACATGTGCCGTTAGCTTTTAACTCTTCGATTTGCGCAGCAATTGAGTTGAACATATCGAACACATCTACTTGTTCTCCTCGCTCGACGCGCTTGGATATCATCGTAAGCGGAAAAAGCATTATGGATGTACCCGGCATGAGCACCGCAAAATCTGTTCCATGCTCGTCCTCAATCACAACCCATTCCATATGCAATTCCTGAACAAAAGCATCACCAAGAGCAACCCCAAGACATTGAAGTTCATAAGCATTAGACTTGAAGAGACCTGCTTGTAGGATGGCGCGGATGGTACCTAGCTTTCCAGCAGCTGTTTTGTATTTTTCTTTGGATGCGTCATCACCTAAATATTGCTCCGGGACTGCAAGTTGATCAAGAAGCCGGTCATACTCCGCTGGGGTTAATGCCCTTATCTTTTGCTCTGGCATAGAGTTGTTCATCAATGTTCGCTCCGCGATAATTGTCTTAAGTCATCGATATTGATTTGAGGTTTCGATGTGCGGAGCACTTGTGTTGGACGGTGCGGTTGCATCGAGTATTTTTGTCTGAAGCCAGCGTCCCGAATTGAGTGAGTCAATCAAGGCGAGGTGAACGGTGCGTGCTGAGTCGTATTTGCGAAATAGATAATCAGAAAGAGCTATGAGCTCGCTATCCGAGCTAGCCCTCGCCATTCGCCCTTCGATATTAACGGCATGCTTCTCACCTTTATCGTCAGTCCAATAGGCATCTTTGAATTTTGATGTGTAATGACCAATGACGAACATGTGATAGGACCACGGCATCCTATCAAAGGGAGTCATCGCATTCGGATGAGTGCCCATGAAAAGCCAGGTTCTTAAAGGAACGACAAAAATTACCAATATTACAATGAGCGCCAAGAACGACTGGGTCCTTACAAAACTGGGCTTGTCTTGCTGCCCTTCTTTTGCTTCTTCTTTTACTTCCTCTTTTGCTTCTTCTTTTGCTTCTTTCTCTTCAGCTGGTTTTGGGAAGAACGCCAACCAGCCAGTCATCATGATTGCGGAAAATATGATTAGCATTGGTTCCATGAACACAGTAATGAAACCATGCAAGAGGACTCCAATTATCGCTGCCGGTTTCCTCAGCTTGCTAAAGAAAAACGCAAAGGCAAGAAAGAACTCACCAAGCACAATAATCCAGGAGTTCACTTCGTAAAACAAAATTCCTGGTCGAAAGTTTCCCAACAATATTTTTCCCATAGGACTGAGTGCGCTTGCATCCTCGAACATTGATTGCAAGCTGAATCCCTCCATCCATCCTGGATAGACAAGCTTATTTATAGCCGACAGAAAATAACAACCAAAAATGGCCAGCTGGATGATTCGGCGTGAGCAGCTGATTTTGCCGTTATCAAAGAGCAAGGCCGCTAAGAAACACATGTTTAACATAATGTAGTGCGGGCTATGGGCCATCAGATCACGCGAGCCGTATAAGAATAGACAGGCAAGAAGAAATCCTGTAGCAATGCGGCTTTTCCGGCCGGCGATCAAGACCAGACAGGACAAACCATAGGCGACATAAACGACAATGTTGAACCACTCCGGTGGCAGAGGGAATTCAAAAAATCTCGTGCCGATTCTCCAGGCATAGACGTTGTACGGCCCTGGACCACCGTGCGCCCAATTAAAAACAATCATTCCGTCAGGAATGGAGATTATGCCCAAAATTATGCGAATAAAGGTGAGGTAACCGGGAGGAAGATAAAGCCATGCCAGCACGCTATTTAGAGTAAGTCGGCGCGGCGCTTTAATCAGATCCATTAGGTAGCAAAGCCCGAATTCAGAGACTTTTACGCACAAGGGCCGGTACGATTATAACCCGGCAAGACTACCAAACCGCTCGAGAGACCGGATGCGAATCAGGTGGCATAAGCCCTTGCAGTCAGTGCTTGACTAGCCCGGCCTGCACCAGATCGATAGTTTGCAAAGGCACATAAGTAACGCGCAGGCTTCGTCTTTCGCTGCCGTTTTCACGATCGATAGTCAAAACCTTGTTTTCAAGCCGTCTTTCATTAGCAACGTAGGAAATAGCCACCTTTAAATGCTTCACGTCGGGATTCCGGCGCATAAATGCATTTGCCACTGCATATAAATGATTGTCGCTTGAGAGAATGCGCAAACGGGTTTTTACTTGCTCAGAATGCCAATGTCCGTCTGCTCCTTGGAAATAAACTTTCGCTTTGACCGTTTGATCCTGCTCGACAAACATAGCGAACGTTAAAGGCGCACGATCGAGCGCGGATAAATCCTCACCGCTGCGTCCCGGCCAATAAAAAAGACGAGCCGGAATTGCAAACATCAACAAGACAAAAGCAAATGCCAGGGCGTTCCTATTTATATTGAATGGTTTTTCAATACCGGAACGCTCATCCCGAAATCTTGCTTGGGCGTCGTTTTCCTCTTGCCACCAACTTGAATCTTTACCGACAAAAGCCAAAAGACCTGTCCACATAAGGCATGAATAGAACATGATGTAATCCGGAAACATAAAGAATATGACGAGATGAAAGAGCGAAGCGGTTATTACCGTTATTTTTCGGAGCGGTTTGAACCAGACCCCAACTGCAAAAAACGACTCCGTCAAAATCGTTAATAGCGAGAAGAGCCCCCACGCCCAGATCGGAAAATGCAAATGTTGTGCCAAACCAGCAAAGAAATGATTGAGCACCCGGCCATCACCCATCCAGGCTTTCAATGAATAGCCTTCAAAGAAATCAGCAAAGATCACTTTGTGCCAGACCGCAAATGCATAGCAAAGCGAAGTTTCAACTTGAATGATGCGACGCGTGGCATTGTCTTCTTTGCCGGCAAACAATAGCGCTATCAAAAAAATATCGGTTAGCAAAATCGGATGCGGCGTGCAGCTGATATCGAGGAGGCAGTAATAGGTTAGGAAAAGAGCACAAATAGAAGCGAAGGTCCTGGTGCGAAATGGAGAGATTAGCCCAATGCAGGAAAGGTAGTAGATCGAAAAGAGCAGTATGTCTAAGTCTCTTGCTGGAATCGGCAACTCCAAAAGAAAATCACCGAATCGCACGGGTGAAAGCTGCACCGTCTCTCTGGCCACGCTGGTAGCCTGCCAGACAAGCATGCCACTCACTATTGCCCAAAGAGCAATAAGAATTCTTATCGGTCGGATATTGGTGTTGGGCAACGAGAACCAGGTGAGAATGGCGCGCGAAGTATTCTTAAAGGAATAACCGGCTGCCAATTACTCAACCTCAACTTGCTTGCTGCTCGGCATTTACCAGCAAAGACTTGTCTTTGAAAGTGATTGATGGTTCAAACTTTTGCATGACCTCTGCAATATTGGCTCCGAAGAGATCGATTTGTGTCTCCTCAATGTTGCCGATTACTTTGCCGGCGACGGTAATGTAGTCAAAGTCAGTGGGTTTAAAGCCCATGATGCGAGCACAAGTCGCATCAACGGCGGCAAGGTCATCTCCCAAAACCAGAACATGAGAATTCTTGGCAGTGCCATGTACGGGACCATCACCTTCCATACCAACTATGCCATCCACTATGGCGAAAGCTGGTTTGACAGTCCGGTTAATATCCATGATGCATTGCGGAATGCCTTTGAAATGCAGGAGATTTTTCGGATAGCCGTACTTGCGGCCTGGTATTACTCCAAACAAGTTTTTCATCGATAAAGTCACACCGACCCAATGATGTGTTTTCATTTTCGGCAAGCTCACAACCGCATCGGCTTCAACTATCGTCTTGGGCAAGAAGATGTACTTGAGGTTAGTGAAGCCATTTTCAATCGGCACTTTGACAACATCATCCAGATTGAGATCGACAAAGGGCAATCCCAACTCTTGCACTGCTTTGCCAATGCCGGTTTTGGCGAGGAGCATATCTATATCGCGCATATGCCCCGGCCCTTCCGCCACCGTTATTTTTTTTGCACCAAGATGATTGCAAAGCTTAACCGCAGCTTTAACCACGGCGGGGTTGGTAGTGATCGGATAGCCTTCTTCGTACTCAACCATGTTTGGTTTCAATACGACATGCTTGCCGGAAAAGTTCGGCATCTGCATTTTTCCTAGGGTCGCTTTGATCGACTCAAACAAATCTTCTTCGTAAGATTGGGCGCGGACAATTGCTACTTGTGAACGACCGACTTTCTTTGAAGCCATTTGGCTTTCAGTTGGATCCTTTATAGAAGCAGCGCCGTTTCCCTTTTTAGTCTCGGCTTTAGCGCAACCGGCCAACATCACAGCCGCAAGCGTGCCCTGGATGAAAAGGCGACGGTCTATTGAATTGGCATTTTCGTCTTCCATAATTCAATCAATTTATCAGTTCGGAAAAAATAAAGGGATTATCTCCGGCAAAAGTGGCGAGCGCCGTTGATGCAAGACCAGTAATCATAAAGTTGCTGCCAAAACTGCCATCCTTATTTTGGCTATTGAGAAGAGCTTCCACTTCTTTGACTGGCTTTTGCCCGTGCACCGAACGAGCCAAGATGGCCCAGGCGAGCGACATAGCGGAAGGATGCTTATCCGATACGGAATCGAGGAAAGAAAGACCTCTTGTGACAGCTGGATGATCCTTGTGGTCTTGCAAAACAAGAAGGGCTTCTGCGGTTGTCACCGTGTACGGTGGCAGGTTAACGCCAAGGGCCCGCTCAGACCCATGATTCCAACCACCTTCTGCACAAGTATGTTCTATGAAAAACTTATTGGCATGCAGGACCACCTCGCGATAGACTCCCGCCTCCGGCAAACTTGGAATCCTCAAAGCAAGCAGGTTATAGCTTGTCGGCTCGATCCAATTGAAGCATCCCGGCGTCCACGGCCAACCGCGACCATAAGACAGACCTTCTTGTCCCTTCCACAGGAAAAGGAAGAAACGCGCCGTTGGCCCATAGAAATCGATGCGGCTATCAAACAAATAAATGAATGCTTTCGCTAATGCTTTTTCGATGCGTGCATCCGTCACCTGTGTTTTGCCGTCCGTGTTGAGAAGACGCAAAGCAAAAATTGCCGGGCCAGATGACCAATCCGAGTTACCTATCTTTGGTCCGGTTGACCAACCGCCATCTAAATTTTGACTATCCAAAAAAAATTTATTGACTTGATCCTTTATATAGGATGGTCCATCTCTAAGGGAAACTGCGCACCAGGCCGTTGGTTCGGTTGCAGGCTGATTGCCCAAAT
>CAJCIF010000465.1 GCA_903970355.1 Actinomycetota bacterium | reverse complement strand
ATTTATAATTCAATAATAATCCTTGTAATAGATTTTGCCATTTTCAATGAAAAAATCTCTCGCTTTTACGATCTGAGGGTGCGATAACTGCATGAGCAGATGGGCTTCCTTCTCAAGCATCTTTTCTGCATCGGACCAACTAGCTGTCTTTTGATTATTTGGAATAACAGATTCTTTGATTACGACTTTGTCTCCTGCTGGAGTCTGAGCAAGATAGACTGCTGAGAAGCCTCCAAAAGACAATTGTCGCAAAACTTTTAAACGTCCATCTTGAAGGGTTCGTTCAGGCTCTAATGGAATAAAAGTAACTGCAGAGAAATGTCGGTTCATCTCATCTTCCCAGATTTGAGTGTAACTTAGATTGCCACTCAGCCTCTTTTCGTTATGGAGACATTCAAGCAAAAGAGCCAAATCAGGACTTTTTCTCGCTGCCTCACGTGCTCTAATTTCGATGGCTAAAGCCAATTGCTCGATTTGTTCTTTGTTCAGACGCGTTGTATTTATTCCTGCAAATCCGCCTGATTTGAAATGAAGTATAAGTCGTGAGCCGTTGGTTGATACTGAGATTTGAGCGAGGTCACTCCAGGTTCTCACACATCGCCAATTCATTGAAAAAGCAAATGATGGTGGCAAACAGATTCCCTCCGGCGTGAGCCGTATGGAAGCGTTATCTAATAGATAGAGAGCTGTGGAAAATGACATTGCCAAGGTTACTGGAAAGATTAGCAACACCTGATTTGCTGTTAATGTCGCAACATGACTCATCCCCAATCCGAAGAATAGAGCAAGGGCTAAAAAATATCCGCAGCCTGCCAACAGACCAAAAGCAACGGCAAGCGTCGTTCCTATACTCCGGCCTTTGTACGGAATAGCTAAATTGTTTGTCGTCGAAGTCATAATGATCAAGTATTATCTCTCGAAACATTCCGCCTGTTCTCGCATAATTCATCACCAAAACGAATTTGCTAGGCTGGAGGAAGAACAGCGAGCATTTGACAAAGCCAGGGCAAGAATTTTCAGGGATTTAGTTATTTGAAGAAAGATACATTCTTTTGTCCAACTCGACATTCGACTTGCGAATGATTCTTGTTGGCATGATCTGCTGTGTAAAACCAACGATTGAACGCTGATTTCAGTTTGTCCAGATCAGGTTCACCTTCTGTGAGCCAAGCGACGATTCCGTCTGGTCGCACGAGCAAAACGTTGAGGCCGAGGCTATCCTTTGGTTTCTCATTGACATAGCTCACTTGAGGTTTCCATGCGGAGGAGAGTTCTGCGAGTAAGGAATCGTTTGTAAAATCAATAAGTAAACCTTTGCCACTGTTCATCAGGGTCCCGAGCCGAAGTCCGCTAGCGAACTCGAAATCTGGAACGCTAGCTCCAACTAGTTGATGTTCATCACCTAAGTCGTAACGCTGTGTGAGTCCCCAAACTTTGTCTATAAAATAGTTCGTTCCGTCAGTGGTATCAATAAGTTCTTTCATAATTTTGAAACTCGCAGCTGCAAACGGATTGGGTTTTAGAATAGCGACTTGTGCTCGTGTCCATTCCAAAACCCACGCACCAACTGGATGTCGCTCTTCGGTGTAAGTGTCGAGCAAACCTTCCGGAGCTGTTTCCTTAACCGTAGCAGCGAGTTTCCAACCGAGGTTCATTGCATCACCAAGTCCTGCATTTAACCCTTGTGCGCCAAGCGGTGAGTGAATGTGCGCGCTGTCACCTGCTAAGAGCACTCGATTTTTGCGGTAAGTCGTTGCTTGTCGCGCGCGGTCGGTGAACGTCGAAGCGAAGTGCAGAGCTTCTACTGATACATCTGTACCAGATACGCGGCGCAGCACATTTTCAAAATGCTCGCGAGTGACCGTCTGTGTACGATCAAATTTGGCTCCGTCAAAGTCCATCATGGCGACATGCCCGAGCGGGCGGGTAAAGTACATTCCCATTGGTGTCACATGGAAATTGGCCTTTAGTTTGCTGGCATCATCCAGCTCACAGATTCCCGTGTATCCTGTAAATTCGGCGTCCGTTCCTACGAATTCGAAACCCGCCTCCTTACGAACTGTACTTCGACCGCCGTCACAACCAACGAGATATTTTGCGCGATAAACTTGATCGCCTGCGTTCACCGTAACTTCATTGTCCTTCTGAGAAAGGCTTGTAACAGTGCTTCCTCTTAGAATAGTCACACCTAAACTTTCGGCTCGTTCGGAAAGAACCTTTATTAGGCGTCCAAGATTTGTCCTTCCGGGAGAGAGCGACGGTCCCGGCAAGCGATACTTCCAGCGCGACAAGTCAAATTTGTTTGCATCAAGCATGATGCCTGCAAAATGCCCGGCAAATTGAAACATTGGAGTCTTCGTAAAACTTGCTGGTCGATCGGAATCTAACCCGAAAACTTGCTCCATGAGCCCACGTCTATAAAATGCCTCGGCGGAAAGTGTATTTACACCTCGCAGCCCGAGAGGCTCTTCGGTATATGGGGTGTCTATATTTACGTCACGTTCTAAAACTAGAACTGTAGTTCCAGCCAAGCCAAGTTCGCACGCCAAGAAAAGCCCCACCGGGCCGGCACCACTAATAATTACATCGTAAATGTTGTTCATCTGTTGTCCTCTAGTGGGTCAGAATACACAAAGAGGCAGAAAAAGTATAGTGACTATAATAATATAGTGAATTAAAATATCAATGCACTATAATTTTGCAGTGGGTCACATTGCGGCCATTGTTTTGGGGTGACTAACTTGGGACTGAGAGAAGCAAAGAAGCAGCAAACGCGCAAAGCCATTTCAGATATGGCGACCAAACTCTTCATTGAGCGCGGCTATCATGAGGTGACGACGGCGGAAATTGCCCAACGCGCCGAAGTTTCAGTACCCACTTTGTTCAACTATTTCCCAACTAAAGAATCGCTCGTCTTTGACGAAGATAACGAGATGGAAGCTGACCTGGTCAACACCGTTTTAAATCGGAGGAAAGATCAAAGCATTCTCGATTCTCTCTTAGACGCGGGGCTCAAACATATTGATTCCATAAAAGAAGGCGATCGGAAGCGACTCTACGAGAGCTTTATGACGCTCGTTGAGCAGACCCCTGAACTAAGCCGTTATGCAATGCAGATGTGGTTACGGCATGAAAAATCATTGGCTAAAGCCATTCAAAAGGAAGCAAAAGGTAAAGCGAGCACGCTAGAAGCAGAAGCTATTGCTCGTTTTGTACTCGATGCTTATCATCGCGCGTTTGGAGAGGCGCAGCCGAAGGCGTCGTTGAAAGCCCTATTTGCTATTTTGAAGAAAGGTTGGGACCACTGAATTGCTAAATCACAGACAGAGGCAAACATCAAACTTAGATACCGATGGTTAATTGGCACAACCTGCGTTCGTTTCCTACTATCCTCAAAACCTTTTTTGGCTTTTGATGGGTTACTTGAAAAGGGGTATATTATCGCTAAGCGCCCATAGAGATACCCATGCCCGAATTTTCAGAAGCCGACAACAAAAGTAAGGCGAAAAAACCGGACGACTCTTTTCCTGGCACGCCTCATGCAAATGCGCAAGAGGCGTGCCAGAGCTATCTAAATTTGCTGAATCAACCCCCGACAGATCCTAAACAAGGAGCAGTAAGCTTCGGTGAGTATGTTCTCGCCGGCCACGAACCGTCGGTTTATCGCGTGCACGAACCATTCTCGTTGGAAGATTCAAGGCTGATAAATAGCGATATCTATCGAGCTGATCCGGATAAACCGCTGCCAGGACCGTTTGTTAGTAACTATGTAAAACCGCCTGAATATTTGCCAACTTTGAAAAGAGTCTTTGGTGGATCGACATTTGACATTTCGCGTAACCATAACACCATACTCGATACCAATCTTTCAGAAGAATTGAGAAAGCGAAATCTCGATCCTAAAATACCAGTCGTATTGATGAATGTGGACATGCATTCAGACATTATAGAAGGACATTCCAATTCAAGCTTTGCAGACTGGGTAAATCCTATGCTCGCCAAAAATCCAAATATTACCGATTTCTACTGGATATTGCCGAACGAAACAGCTCAAGGCTCAAGCGCCTCGAAATACTTTCCAAAGAAAGATCCAAAAGAATCAGACTGGCATCTTACAGACGCAGGCAGTGACAAAATTCTTTTCGTAGCCAATGATGGCCAGGTTATGTGGAATCACGTTCCATTTGATTATAAACAACATCCCGAGAAATACAGAATTGTGCAATTTCACAAGCGCACGTTAAACGACATGCCGGATTTGCACGGCAAACAAGTAGCACTCACAACAGATTTGGATTTTTTCGACAATCGCGGTTTTGATACCACTAACAAATTTCAGGTACCGTGGAAAGGTGATGCTGGGTTCCAGGAATATGCAAATGTCCTGGACAGTAAAGGTGTTCGTCCATTTTTCCATTTTGTATCAGCATCGCCTGAATATGTTCGAGGTGAACACGTTGATGATCTGTTGCGTTTCGCTGTATACACCGCTGATAGTTCTCAAAATAGAGAGTCTACATTTTTCACGCACCACTATGATGCCCGTTTAGGTGAATATGGCTCTCGTGGAATTCAGGAAACAACACAAGGCAACAGGGGCGCTGAATTACTCTGGCAACTCTTTAGCAACGATATAAAAACTACCCAGCCAGATGGCGCCGTAATCATCAATAAACCAAACCC
>CAJCIF010000464.1 GCA_903970355.1 Actinomycetota bacterium | reverse complement strand
ACCTGCCGCATCCGCACCAGCTCTACAATTCCTTTCACCGTATTCCGGCTGCGCCATCGGCGAATATTTTATGAAACAAGGCAAACACGCACTATGCGTCTACGACGATCTTTCCAAGCACGCCGTTGCCTATCGTGCTATGAGTCTTCTGCTTCGCCGTCCACCAGGTCGGGAAGCCTATCCGGGAGACGTGTTCTATCTGCACAGCCGCTTGCTTGAGCGGGCTGCTAAGTTGAGCGACAAATTGGGTGCTGGATCGTTAACCGCACTGCCAATCATTGAGACACAAGCTGGTGACGTATCTGCATACATCCCAACCAATGTCATTTCAATCACGGACGGCCAAATATTTTTGGAAACAGACCTTTTCTATGCCGGTGTAAGACCAGCCATTAATGCTGGTATCTCCGTAAGCCGGGTCGGTGGTGCTGCTCAAACCAAAGCCATGAAAATGGTGGCAGGTAAATTGCGTTTGGACCTTGCCCAGTTTCGTGAACTAGAAGCATTTGCACAATTTGCCTCAGATCTCGACAAAGCAACACAAGACCAAATCCGCCGCGGCCAAAAATTAACTGAAGTTCTTAAGCAACCGCAATATCAACCGCTCCTGCTTTCTCAACAAGTTTCGATGATCTATGCCGCCAACCGCGGTGTTCTAGATGATGTGGACAACAAAGAAATTACGCGCTTCAAAACCGAGTGGTTCAACTATCTCGCCACCCAGGCAAAAGATGTCAATGACAAATTGCTTACCGGCGACAAGCTCTCGGCCGAAGACGAAAAGGCTTTATACGATCACCTCGTCAAATTCAAAGAAAATTTCTTCAAGTCGTAAACTGAGTATTTAAAATCACTGAGCATTAAAAAAGAATGGCAAACCTCAAAGCAATCAGACAGCGTATTCGCAGCGTGCAAGCCACGCAAAAAATTACGCGCGCTATGCGCCTGGTGGCAGCAGCAAAAGTAAGACGAGCGCAAGCGCGTGTGCTGGCTGCTCGCCCATTCACCGCGGCCGTAATCAGAATGCTGCGTGACGCTCTTGCCGATGTCGCTCCAGTTGATCTGCAAGGTCTGCCCTTATTGTTGAGAAGACCAATTAAAAAGGTGGCGCTCATCATATTGAGTTCCGATCGTGGCTTGTGTGGCTCATACAACACAACCGTTTTTCGTGAAGCGACGGCGCGCATTCAAGAGTTGCGTGGTGAAGGTAAGGAAGTTGAAGTTATTTTGATTGGATTGAAGGCCGCCAGTTTCTTCAAACCGATCAAGATAAACAAAACCAAGATTTTCTCAAACCTGCCCGCTGTGCCGAAAGTAGAAGAAGCAAAGCTAATTGCCGAAACCGCAACTGGACTTTTCCTTAGTGGCAATGTCGACTCAGTTGAATTGATCGGCACACATTTTATTTCGATGCTTCGCTCTGAAGTGAAAGTAACCAAATACTTGCCAGTGGATCTGCCGGCGGCAAGTGAAAGGCCAACGGGAATTGCGCCACAAAGGTTGTTCGAGCCCAGCATTCTGGAAGTGATGCAACTGCAACTTCTTCCGAAATACATCGAAAACGTCATTTATCAAGCGCTCCTTGAAGCTTCTGCCGCTGAACTAGCAGCCCGCATGAACGCTATGACCAATGCGTCCAATAATGCCCGGGATCTGATAAGTAGCCTGACGCTTGTATACAACAAAGCACGTCAAACGAATATCACTCAGGAGCTCTTGGAAATTGTTGGCGGAGCAGAGGCCCTGAAAGGCTAATTTGGGTGCATAATAGTTGTCCGTAGGCTTGCTGTCCCTAGGAAGCTGGTGCAAGTGACTGAATCTTCAACATCTTTGCCGACGAAATTTTTAGCTTCGGTAGCTTTGCTCCTTTGCACAGTGTGTTTGTCACAACCGGCACAGGCTTTCTGGCTCTTCAAGCACCATAAGCACCAGGACAGTACCGAGACGGCGCCGCCAGCCCCACAAACACAAACACCGCCAGCCCAGGTCAATCAAGGTACGGTTATGCTGTCGCCTTATGGCAGCTTGCCTATGCCAACTAGCAGATTCCTGCCTTATGGATCAACCGTAAGACCAAAAACCAATATGCAAGGCAATGTTCAAACGTTGCCACCACTGAACGCCTCCTCACCTGTAATACCATTAACTCCCTATTGTCCTGTCACAAGCACCATTCGTGTTTCGCTTCTTCAAAATGCAGCCTTAACAGAAATAATTGCCCTTGATGGCGCCACCATTCAAGAACAAGCAACCGGTGCCAGATTAGCCAGCTTATCGCCCCAGACACGATGGACAATGCATTGCGAGCAGCAAGCGGTAACTTTTAAACCAAAAGATTGGTATCAAGTCGACGATGACACCATCGCACAAACCAGCCACTATTACCCACAGGGAAAAACACAGCCGGTAGCCTATAGACCTACTGGTGCCTCGCATCACAACTTTTCCTCTCATCTTTTGCGGTTGCCCCTGTTAGTTGGGGATCAACAGCGCGCTTTCCTGGTTACACCAAATAGCCGGGATGGACTGATTGGTATCAACGGCAAGTTTTATCGAGGCTCATTGTTAATCCAACCTGCTTATGGCGATTCAACAAGAGGGGCGTCCTCATTCAATGTAATCAATACCTTGAACATTGAAGACTATTTGCTTTCGGTAGTCCCTTCTGAAATGCCGAGTGGTTGGCCGCAAGAAGCACTGCGAGCCCAGGCTGTTGCAGCGCGAACTTATGCATATGCCAATATCGGCAAGCACGGCAAAGATGGTTATGACGTCAAAGACACAACCGACGATCAAGTTTATTCCGGTGTGAAAGCTGAATCCAATTCTTCTAACCTGGCAGTTGCTTCCACTCGAAACGTCGTAATGACCTATGAAGGCAAAGCAATTTGTGCATACTTTCATAGTGCCAGCGGTGGTACCACTGAAAGTGCCGAAAATGTTTGGGGAAAAGAACTGCCCTATCTGAAAGCGGTGCCCGATTATGACAATCGCTCACCGCATGCACTCTGGACTAAAAACTTCACAGTTGACCAATTAGAAAGTTCGTTGTCCCCGAATCTAGGTCAATTGCTCTCTGTTCTAGTTCTTTACAGAACATCTTCGCAGCGGGCTAATCAGGTGCTTCTGGTCGGTTCACAAGGCAGCGAGTTAACCTCCGGAGAAGCAATCAGGCGGGCTTTGAAGCTCCCGAGCACTAATTTTAATGTTAACCCCGTTCCGGACGGCTATACCTTTGAAGGGCACGGATTCGGTCATGGATTGGGGTTGTCACAGTGGGGCGCGAGATCCCTGGCAGAACAGGGGTATAATGCAGCTCAGATTCTGACGTATTACTATAGAAATAT
>CAJCIF010000463.1 GCA_903970355.1 Actinomycetota bacterium | reverse complement strand
GAAAAGGAAAGAACCAAATAGTACCGCCGCGGCGGTTATGTTTAGCAAGGCTTCTAGATTGGCCAGGTTATTAACGCGTACGGAGCCGGAAGTATTCACTCCGGTAACAACGGTTGCATCAGAACCTTGTGGCCCTATTGTTCCATTGACTGCTCCACTCAAAGTTGGTGAAACTGAAGCAGATTCCACTACACTGCGTGTTCCCAATGTCATGTCGGCAGCAGTGGGCATAGGAGACTTTTCAGCACCGGCATCCACATAGTTCCCGGTTTTAAGTTGCCAGGCTTGGTAATCGGAGTCGCGTTCAAGCACAGTCGCTGCACTGCATTTTGAAATAATACGATAACGAGAACCGAGATCCTCAGCATCTTTGGTGCGGCCTGCTTTGTTTAAGGCTTCAACCTCTTTGCTCGCCCAGAGAGCAGAAAGTTCTGCCGCTAGTTCGCGGCGTTTCTCAATTTTTATTCCTTTCAAGTCGTTTACGATTTCTTGAACTGTTTGGTAGGAAACTTGCGACTGGTCATAAAGACGGTGCAGCACCTGCTTGAGATTCGATGCAATAGAGCCGCGTCTTTGCCAGGGTTCGTAGGCAATGACATTACGGCTAGATGCAGTTTCCCAAAGAGATTTCAGTTGGTTGGAATTTTCCTCAATTGGAAAATCGATCAATTTAGGATGGCGAAAGAGTCCCAGCATTTCCAGGTCTGGAAAAATGGGAGTCATTGGCTGAGGTCCATGTATCCAAACAACCGTTCCATTTGTAGCAGCAGCTGCAGATTGGAGTCCTTGGAGAACAGCTGATTCATTGCTGTATCCACCTTTAAAGTTAGAGGCAAGAAATTTTTTAAGGCCATCCTCGAGTTGCATTTCCTCGGGAATAGTTAAAAACTCAGTTGGACTGCCAATTCGATCTTCACAATCGAAGATTACAGTTGCATTGCTTGTTGCCTTCAGGCTGCGCAATGCATCGACAATTTCTTTTGCATGTTCTCGCATTGAAGTAGACGGGTCAATCACAAAAACTGTCTTGCTTGAAGGTTTCAGTTTCTTAGGAACGAGTGTCTCTAACATGAACTGTTTGCCCGTTGCGTAGTAGTCTGCACTGGCAATCTGGAGGTCATTACTAGGGCGATTGATTGCAAAAGTTTGATCTGCCAAATCGGAAGAATGCACAGTACTATTTATTGCGCTGTAGCCATCACCGTTCAAATTTATCTGCACATTGTCAGCATCATTGAAGTTGGAGGAAAGCAGTGAAGGGCAACTCAAAGAACAATGATGCAAATCAGTCAAGGCTAAAGGTGTTTTTATGCAAATTCTTAGTTTGACTTTTCCTCCAAAAGCCGGAACTGGATAAGCTTGAACAAACACTTTTTGATCACCTGCATACGTAACAAGAAGCGGATCTCTGTGCTTTTGTACTATCCATTGGTAGGCACCTTTCGTTCGTTCAACACTGCCAAATGCCGCTTCATGAGGTTGTCCGTTAATCCAGAAAGTGACACGGGAAACCACCGCACCTGGTGGCAATGTCAATAATGCTCGAGCCTCCTGAGCTACCTGACTCTTATTTACAAGCGTCATAGTCCAATTGAGAGAAGCTGTAGCGCTGCGTGAATCGAAGCTACCATCAATGTTTGAAGAGCTAGCTGCCAGTCCCGGAGCTTTGCTTCCGATCACTTGCGTGCCAAGGTTTTGATCTGATGCAGGTGTAACTTCCTTTGCGAAAGATTTGCCGGTAAGGCGGTAATACAATAATTCGTCATTGTAAGAACCGGGCTCACCAAATGGATGAACGTAACCAAGTCCGAATCTTGTTCCATTTGGAGGCAAAAGAAAAATATTCTCCAGCTCCTCCTGAGTAGCATTCCTTCTCAAATAATCCAGTGTCTCAGGCTTTGGATCGCTACAAGTCACCTTTACGTAATCGAAAAAATAGGTTCTCAGCTGCGGACCAAAGGCAAGAGCCATCCCCAGAATTGCTCCAAGAAGAGCGAAACGCGATAGCTTGTGAGTAAATACTTCGTTCTTATGACCGAAGGTTAGCCCGATCATATAGATTGACACTCCAAGGGTAAGAGGCGCCAATAAAATGATGAATCGGAAAGCATCTGTGTATGACCAACATGAACTAAACGGCGATTGAAATAGCCATGTGAAGCAGAAACTGAAGGCTAGGCTTATCTGGATACCTAGCATCAATCCGATAGTGGCAGCCTGTGATATACGATTGCGCCGCACAAGAAACAGAACTACGGCACTAGAAACAGGTAGAAGTGCCAACAGGAGTAATTCGTTCAATGCTCCAAATGGTTGACGCTCATAGAGAGAAGGAAAAGAATTGCAGGCAAAATAGACAAAGACAATGGCCGGTACGAGAAATCCGAATAGATTCGCATATTTAGAGTAAGCGGAAACCCAAAATTTGGATGGTTCGTAAACGGGTATGCCAGAGTCGGCATCTAGCTTTTCAATGATGGGATCTGATTTTTCCGCGACAGGATCCGATTGTGTGGGAGACAGAATAGTTGACATAGTGCACCTCCAGTGCAAAGCGAATGCAACGCAATTGCGCCGCATTAAGTCAGCCGCACGCGGGAGTAGACGGGCCCATTCTTGAAAAGAAAAGGCCCGTCTACACGGATCGAAATAGTGCACCATATGCAGTGCCCATTGAGCGCGATTGGAGTGAGTAATCGCGCTCAATGTCCTGGGCACTTGTCACCGCGGAATTCCTGGCGGATTCCGGGCTGCAAAGCCATCTTTTAGCTCATTTCGAGCGTGGACTTTTGTTATCAGTTTTAGTAAGGGATACCGGAAACGGGCAAATGCCCGATCTGCGCAGACAGTATCGCACAATTCGATCAAAGTCAAGATCTGTCATGACTAGTTATTTTCCAATGCCTTTGTTATTCATGCAGTATTGCCACACGGAGGTTGACGTATGGAATGTCCAAATTGTAAGCAGTCTATGAAAATAGATGGGGAACCGACGACTACCTACAATAAGACCTGGAAGCGCGGCCGCCACGGTGAGTACGAGCGCACCAACTCTGTCTGCGAGAAGTGTGATATTTGGCTCGCTGTTGAAATACCCATTCAGAAAACGGAGACAGCGTTCTTCGGCGCCATATAGCGAAACTATTACGGCACTATCAGTAGCCCAGATTTCACTAACTTGGCTGGATCTCTGCCACAGACCTGACGAAGACCGGCAATAGCTGTACACGGACCTTCTTTAATAGCCATAGAGGTCGAAGTTCCGCCGTCCAGGTTAATTGCCTCGCGGCAACCCAACTCTTTGAGCAACGCTGCCAACTCATTGATCGTTATCCCTGATGAGAATTCATTTTGGCCTTTTCCAGCTACACATATCATTAGTAGGTGCTGGTCGGGGGTGATACCAATTGCGGTGCGAGCGGCAGTTTTTCGGCAACCAATTGAATCGACCATTTTGCCGTCGTCTTCTTTTCTTATGAATGCCTCTTCCTCGGCCCGTGCGTGAGGAAGAAGACGTGGACCAGCTTGCAAAGCATGCTGGATGCTGTAGCCTTTCTGTACAGGATCATTGTGAGGACAGATAACGGCCCGCAAACGACCATGACTGTCATTGAGAATACGCAGCTCGCTGCGATTGAAAATAGTCTCTAAAAAAGGTGCCAACTTCGCATTGCCTACCAGCGCTTTGTTGGTGCGTGGGTTGCAACTTTGCTTGCCTTCGACCGTTACAAAACTGGCACTAACACCATCGCTTAAATTGAAATAGCCGCCATTGCAAGCTACCAGAGCATCGCTTTTTTGAGCGACATCGATTACAGTGCTATTGGTGTCGTTGCAGAAAGGGGCAAGATGGCGTTTGCTGTTGCGCAAGTCAAAAACGGCAAGAAAAGCCTCTGAACCATTTTGTGTCTTGAAGCGATAGAAGGAGAGGTCGTCTAGATTGCAAAAATTAGGAGAGGGCTTCATGAGATGCCATTCTCTAATTCGCTCATTCTCTATATTTTGAGAAGTTGCTGCTTGAGACAAGCTCACGAAAATCGTCATAGTAATCGCTAAACTTACAAACGATTTCAAAGCATTCGTTTTCAACGATCTTAACTGTGCTTCGTGCGTCGACGATTGGACAATTCAGCAGCTCTCAAGCGGGCAACGGCACGAGAGAGGGCCATTTCGGAAAGCTGCACATCGAGCTTATCAGTCTTCTGCATCTTCTCGGCTTCAGCTCTCTCTTTAGATTGGTGCGCGCGCGCCACGTCAATTTCAGTGTCCAACTCAGCGGCATCACTGAGAACGACGACTTCATTGTCGCTGTTCACTTCAAGCAAGCCACCAATAATGGAAACAAACGATTCCTGGCCATCCGCTTTATAGCGAAGAACATCTATGCCTAATGCGGAAATAAGCGGCTCATGGTGCGGCAAAACGGCAAACTCGCCGTCAACCGCTTTGGCAGTCACTTCGTCTACCGTTTTCTCTAAAACAACTCTTTCCGGTGTAATTATTTTGAGAAGCAGTGGCATCTCAGCTCTCCCTTATTCGCCTGACTTTTTCGATTTCGAAACATGGCAAGCCGCAACACCAGTAGATTGCGACAGATCGCGTTCGCGGTTGTGTTCGATCACCCGGTCGATAATACCGTATTCAAGCGCTTGTTGAGCGGAGAGGTAAAAATCGCGTTCGATGTCTTTGCGAATTCTATGTTTGTCCTGGCCGGTGCAGCGATGCAAAAGTTCTATTTGCGCTTCGCGGAAACGCTGTCCCTGAGCAGCTTGTATTTCAAGATTGGTGATATCACCATCTGCTTCCCAGAGAGTTTGGTGGAACATCAATGTAGAAAATTCGTAAGCAGAACGCTCGCCTGTCCCTGAGGCCAGAATTTCGCAAGCGCCGGAAAGCGCATGTCCCAGGCAAATTGTATTGACGGTGCTGCGCATCGATTGAATGACAGCAATGATGGCATCGGCATTGTAACCATTGCCACCAGCCGAATTAATATAGAGATTAATCGGCTCATCGCTCGCTTGATCCAGCTTCAATAGCCGTTTGACAACAGGCAAGGTTACTTCGTTTTCCAGGCGTCCAAACAGGAAAATATTGCGTGAGGTTTCCTCTCCGCCGACTTTTTCATTCACGGCGTTATCCTCAGTGCTTGATTGATGTTTTTTCTTCATCGAAAACCTAAGAACTGGCCAAAGTTTTGGCTTGTTCCTTCACTTCTTCAATGTTACCAACCATATAGAAAGCCTGCTCGGGTAATTCATCAAGTTCACCATTAAGAATTTGCTTGAAGGCTTCAATTGTTTCCGGCAACGTCACGTACTTACCTGGTCTGCCGGTAAATACTTCAGCAACGTTAAATGGTTGGCTCAAGAAACGTTGAATTTTTCGAGCCCGTGAAACGGCAATTTTGTCATCGGCCGAAAGTTCGTCCATACCTAGAATGGCGATGATATCTTGCAAGTCTTTATAACGCTGCAAAGTCTGTTGCACGCCGCGTGCAATGTCGTAGTGCTCCTGACCGACAACTTCCGGTTTAAGAGCGGTGCTTGTGCTGGCAAGCGGATCGACAGCCGGGTAGATTCCCAGTTCGGCGATTTGCCGACTTAACACGGTTGTCGCATCAAGGTGAGCAAATGTGGTGGCAGGGGCAGGATCGGTTAAGTCGTCTGCCGGCACGTAAACGGCTTGCACGGAAGTGATGGAGCCGCTCTTAGTGGAAGTGATGCGTTCCTGCAATTCACCCATTTCATTGGAAAGTGTTGGTTGGTAACCGACAGCAGACGGCATCCGTCCTAATAGAGCTGATACTTCAGAACCAGCCTGCACAAAGCGGAAGATATTGTCAATAAAAAGCAAAACGTCCTGACGGCTGACATCACGGAAGTACTCAGCAACGGTTAAAGCAGAAAGACCAACACGCATGCGGGCACCGGGTGGCTCATTCATCTGTCCGTAAACGAGAGCGACTTTGTCGATCACGCCTGATTCCTTCATTTCATGCCAGAGATCGTTTCCTTCACGGGTGCGCTCGCCCACTCCGCCGAAAACAGAGAAACCGCCGTGCTTGGTGGCAATGTTGTGGATCAGTTCCATGATGATA
>CAJCIF010000462.1 GCA_903970355.1 Actinomycetota bacterium | reverse complement strand
TGGCAAAAGAGCAAAATGCCATTGAAGGTTGCCATCATTGATGGTAGCAAAGTTCCGGATTACCGCGAAAGCTATTTAGGTATTCTCAAGCAAGCTTTTGCTGATTGGACCGCCGCTACAGATGGCAGAGTGACATTCGCTTATATTGATAATCCGGATGACTGCGATATTTCTGTTAGCTTTACAGATACAAATGCGCATTTTGCACAAATCAGAGATCTTGGCGAAACGCTTTTTATGGCCGATGGCAATAATCTGGTGCATGCAAACATATCTCTTCTAACGCGGCGAATGGACGGTTCGAAAGAAATCAGTGATAACCTGGCGAGACGGCTTGATCTCCACGAAATTGGCCATGCTCTTGGACTGAATACACACAGCAATAATCCGCACGACGTTATGTTTAGCACTATGCTCGGTGGCGATGAGCTTGTGCCTTATCAATTGACAGACAGAGACAAAAATACTCTGATTGCACTTTATGACGCCGATGATGAGACAGTTGCCGCTCATAAGGTGATTGCCCAAAAGCAGATTGGTACCGATTCAAATGCCACCCCTTTAGCAAAGTCTATGCGTCTTAACGCTCAAGCGGCCGATGCAATAACGGCCCAAAATCTCGTTCTTGCAAGGCAACTTCTTGAGGAAGCACACCGTCTTGATGATTCAAATCCAGTTGTAAATGCGAACCTGGGAGCAGTATTGGCACGAGCCGGTTGGAAGGCTTATAAGGACGGACATATCACAGACTCTGAAAATCTTTTCGAACGTGCATTGCCCTTATTGCGACACAGTCCTGTTCGCTCTAACTATCGTGAAATTCTCAAAGTCTATGGTGAGGTTTTGCGCGCAGCTCATAAAGACACAGATGCGGACAGGGTTGAAGCCGAACTGAGCACACTGACAAAAAACTGATCTGTCGTTTATTTTTATTAACTGATGATTAAGAGTTGCGGTCGACTCTGGTGTTGATCTACCATTGAAAATGGCTGTGCGAGAGGGAAATGATGAATAGTACAAACAGAACAAATAGTACAAAAACTGCTAGTGCAGAAAATACAATTACAAGATCACAAATCTGGCAGAGAGCTTTCCTGGCTATTTCGCTTATGGTTGGGGTAGGCATTTTCTCTGCAGGCTACGCAAAAGTCGAACAAACAAAAGCACGCTCTTCCGTTGCAGAACCTCTTAAAACTGCTGAAAGACCAAAGGTCTTAGAGTTTTATGCAGATTGGTGCGGTCCTTGCCGGGCTTACGGACCGGTTGTTGAAGGCAGCAAAGCACGATATCAAGGCAGCGTAGATTTCATGCGTTTTAACGTTGATGATCCCAAAGCACAACCATTGGCAAACAAATTAGGCGTGCAAGGAATACCAGCGACATTTATTTTCAACCGTTCAGGGGAGTTGATTAACCAATTTGCCGGTTATGTAGATCAAGCTGAACTTGATGAAGCAGTATCGCACGCGTTAAAGTAAATCGAATCTGTAGACGGTTGTCTGCTTGTAGGTTTCATCCGGTTCTAGTAACACATTCGGAAAATGATTGTGATGAACTGAGTCCGGAAAATGCTGAGCTTCCAGGCAAAGAGCACCATGTTTTTTGTAAACGCCACCGATACCAGTTATGGTGCCATCTAAAAAATTGGATGTGTAAAGTTGCACACCAGGTTCAGTCGTGAGCATGCACAAAGAGATACCAGACCCTGGTGCTGAAACTCTTGCTGCTTCTGTAAGTTCACCAGGCTTCGTGCGCAGCACATAGGTGTGGTCGTAACCACCTGGCACTTTGTTGAAATCTTGTCCAATCCGTTTTGGTTGGTTGAAATCCATTGGTGTTTCTTTTACTGCACCTATTTCTCCGGTAGGAACATAAGCGCTGTTTACCGGTATGAAAGACTCTGCATTTATCTGAACAGTGTGATCGTGCACGGTGCCGTTGCCGGCGCCTTCCAGGTTGAAATAGCAGTGATTGGTTAAATTGACAGGCGTCGTTTGGTCGGTTGTAGCTACGTAATCAATGCAGAGTTCGTTTTCATCCGTCAAGCTGAAAGTGACGGAAACAGCTAAGTTGCCTGGAAAGCCTTCATCGCCATCCGGACTGCTTATCTGAAAACGCACCCCTGAATCGCCGGGCAATAATTCACTTTTCCAAACACGGTGGCTCAACCCGTTCAAGCCGCCGTGGAGTGTGTGCGAACCATCATTGGCGTTCAGTTGATATTCTTTGCCACCATGGGAAAATTTAGCTTCTGCGATGCGATTGGCATAACGGCCGACGGTGCAACCAAAATAAGGCGTGGGGCGAGTTTCATAGGGTTGTACTGTGTCAAAACCAAGGACGACATTCACCGGTTTTCCGTTTTTGTCACGCACCCATAATTCTGAAACCCCTGCTCCATAGCTGATGAGCTTCGTCACCATTCCGTTTTTGTTTTGCAACGTGAATCGATCGACATCCTGTCCATCAGTGGTAGTGCCAAAACGTTCTTTTGTTAGAGTGGGCATTCTGAAAACCTGCAAAGTGAGTGCTTTAAATGGTTCGAAACCATGGGGATCTTCCCACGGAAGACGCCACTCTTGAGTGAAGCCATGTTAAAGTAAACCTGCACTCAGAGGCGGTCCACTCAGTTTGCGCCACTGCCCGTCCCCACTTGCGTTGGCACAGAAATGTCTGAGCTATTGGATAGTACAACCAGGGTTCTCAAACAGGATCTCGACAAACACCATCTCGATACTTTCATCGAGCGCTTTGGCACCGACCTTACTAAGCCCGAATTAGCCACGCAAAAGAAAGACTTGCTCGATCAAGTCCATGGTCTTTTGGTGCAAGCTCATCTCATTCCCGATGTCCAGGTAATCGATGGCGTGCAAAACGGCGCTATTCAGCTCCATGATGCCTCCGGAAAATCCTTTGTTCTGAATGCGAAAGGACAGGAATCGCCCACAGAAAGCGCTCCTCCGCAGGAACCGGCCCAGCACAATTCATATCGAGAAGCACGGCAGGCTGCAAGAGCAGTTAGCGAAAAGGACATCAATGAGAAAGATGCTCATGCCATTGCCTTCGGTGATACTTTGTGGGATATGGCCAGGGCTAGCTTCAAGAAGCATAACGGGCATGACCCTTCAGACTCGGATATAACCGCAGAAGTCGCTCGCATAGCCAAAAAGAACGGCGTTAATCCAAACAGTATTCCGATTGGAACAGTAATACACACGGATATGGCTGAAGGGCGCCCAGTTGCAGGCGAATCCAGCGTGCATAGAACGGCGGCATTAGATCCCACGGGCGTAGATAGAACCGTAGGCCCGCCAATTAGGCAAGATCGCAGCCCAAGAGTTCAAGGAACAGGAGAGCAAAGCACGTCGGCTCAAAGCACACTAGATCAAAGCACCGGAGATCAAAGCGCCAGCGGAGATAGCAGGGCAAACGGCGCTCCTATAGCACCAGAAACCGGCAATGTTCCAGAAACCGCCGTAGCAACCAGTCGAGGCAGTGCCTGGCTGCAGTCCCATTTGGACCTTGTTACTAAAGCACAGACAAGCGATGCCGACGTTGTGTTTTTTGGCGATTCCATTACCCAGGGCATGCAGCTAAACAACAACTTCCGTAACCTATTTGGTGAACGCGCTCAGAATTTCGGCATACAAGACGACCGTTCGGCAAATTTGCTCTGGCGCCTTGAAAACGGTGAGGCTGACTTCCGCACCAAAGCTCCTCATAAGGCAGTGCTCTTGATTGGCGCTAACGATGTTGGCAAAGCGAGCACCGACGACATTGTCAAAGGCATACTTGCTAATGCCCGTGTGCTACAGCAAAAATTGCCAAATACTCAGATATTAGTGCTGGGCGTTCTCCCTCACGGTGAGGATCCAAACGACCCGATTCGTCACACAATTAGAGAGGTCAATCGCAAGCTAGAATTGGCGCTTGCAGGCTCAAACGTAGTGTTTAGAGATGTTGGTAGTTCAATGCTTGATTCCAACGGACGAATGCTTGCAGGAGTCTGGCAGGCAGATAAAACACATCCGACCTATGGACCGGGTTACGATGCCTTATTTGGTGGATTGAGAACATACGTCTAAATCGAGAAGACTTTTGGTCATATATCCCGAAAACCGCTCTCGGCTGCGAAAATACCCTACGTGCTTTCACAAAAACTTTACAAGTATTCGGTATGCTCACAGTATAAATTTGTGGTTTTTCGCTCGTTTTGTGGAAAACTTCTACTTAGATGAGCTATTTTCTCCCGCCCCTCAAAGGACTCAAGACAATTCATGTCGCTTTCTAATTCATTACGTAGTACGGCGGCGCAGACCGTCAGGTTGTTGCAACTCAGCGCTATTCCGACAACCGAAGACCTGAAGTACATTATTACAACCGCCAAGCAGGCTGCTAAAACTGTGGCATTGCCTTTCAAGCGCGATGCAGATAGTCCAATCTTGGTCATTAAGTTCACATTGCCCAACAAGTGGTCGTTTGAAAGAAACGATGGTTCTGTGATCTGGACAAAGGAAAGTATCGACGTTCTAATGATTCAGAACAAGGTTAAGATCGACTCCGCCACTACCACCATTCAAAACAATTCCGGGGCGTATCAAGTTTATCAGCCGGATGCCAGCCAATCGGTAGCTCCCCAAGAACCAGCCGCGCCTCCCCAACAAAGAGTTAATGTAAGCAGTTCGAGCTTGCCGGAAATGCCTTTTACCAATCTATTTGCAGAAAGCATTGCAACCGAAGTTCAAGCACCACCACCTTCATCGATTCCGCAGCAAGGTTTTGCTGAAAGACCTGTAACTGAAGGATCAGAACCCGCTGTCTCTGCTGCAGGTGAAGTACCTGCCGACACAGATGGTGAGGTCTTTGGAGCAGAGTGGTCCGGAGCGCAAGCGCTTGCTGGTGAGTCATCAAATCAGGCACCCACACCACACAATACTTCCGGAGCGTTCAATCTTTTTGGTGCCTTCATTCCAGGAGCTGAAAATATCAAGCCGGCTCCAGCTCAAGAGCAAGAAGCTGAAGTGGAACTTGCTGAAGCACACGACCCAGAAGTAGTTGCGGAAGCACCAACCTCCGATCTAGAGGTCGAGAATCCAATAGAAGCCGTTAAGCCAGAAGCTGTTACACCTACAGAAATTGTAGTACCAGCATCCGCTAAACCCGCAGTAGAAGCAGTGGAAGAATTGGGTGAAATCGAAATCCCAAAAAGCGCAGAAGGTGAAACACCTTTGCCGGCACCGGTTGAACTGGATCCTTATGCAAGCGAAGACATAATGATTGGGCTTGCAGATCCAGAGACAAGACTGACTCATTTTCGGGCATTTACATTCTTCCTTCAAAGAGAACTGATTCGCTTTGAAGTAGCAGGAGCAGGTCTGGCAATTGTTTCCTTTGACTTTAGCAGCAAAGAAACAAGCAGAACATCGGTAGTAAGTTCAGAATGTCTCGACGCCATTTCTGAACGGTTGCATGAATTATGTTCGACATTGCATATTTGTGCCCGCATGCAAACAGGTCAATTTGTGGTTCTTTTGAGTGATTCCGGCATTGGCAGTGCTATTGGTTTCGCCGAAGCAATGCGAGATAGATTTACAGAAGATCCACGATTGAAAAAGATGTGCGAAGGCGCTGGAGTTCTTTCAATCGGAATTGCATCGGCCTCTGATACCATCAGAGATGCAGGAGTATTAGTGGCTGCTGCGATCGAAGCAAAAAATATGTCTCGTGCTTCATCACTGAACTACAGCATTTTTTCGTAAAATCTATTATTCGCGTAAGACCTACCAATGTGGTGCCGAACGCTAATGGCGTTTCAATAATTCGACTTGCTTTTCATCAGCCAGTGCCAGATCTTTTTTTCCGGCCGAGTTGTAGGCTAAGGCGCGCAGCTCGTAGGCATCTACAGCTGAAGGATTAAGAGCAATTGCTTTGTTGCAGTCGTTAATGCAGTCCTCATCATTTTCCAAAGTTTTGAAGAGATTTGCTCGCAATATGTAGAGCTTAAAGTCTTTAGGCCTTAATGCTACAGCTTTGTCGGCAGCCTTGAGTGCACCTTCGTTTTCATGCATCTCAACTAAAACGTTCGCTCTTATTTCATATAATTCAGATTCATTCGGAGCGAGCTTGATTGCTTCGTTTAGATCAATCAATTCATCCATTGGATTATTCATCGCTGCAAGAACCTTTGACCGCTCCAAAAAATTTTTCCAATTAGTAGGATCATCAGAGATTGCTTTGTTGAGCTGATTCAAAGTAGCAGAGTTTTCGGTAGTGCTTGCTGCAAAACTAGTGCTAGTACCACTGAATGCTATAACCAGACTGAGAACGGCGAAAAAACAGGGAGTTTGACGCATACTGTTTCACCTGACTTGGGACACTCAGTTTAACATGTTGGGCCTTAACGATTTTCCGATGGCTGTCTGACGCGCTTATCTAGAAGTGTGCCAGTTTCTTTTTCGGCACGATCGATTGCTTGAGATTCCAGTAGAAGCCCGACTCGCTCGTACGATTTCCATAACTCCGACCATTGCACAATAACGAATTTGGAAGCAGAGTATTTGCTTGCCAACTTTGTTATTTGGGCGCTTCCTTTGCGCAGTATTTCTAGCGAATCTAAACCAGCGCAACCTCTACAAAGCACTTCTCGATCGTCTTCGCTACGCACTAGTTTTGCGATATCACCAGGAACAAGTTTTTTATCGCACTGAAAACATCTTGAGGAACGCACAAGCTGGTAAACAACGTTTTTTGTTTTCGATTCAGTATCTGCCATATTGCATATTATGCCTTTTTACATCCCTTTAAAGCGGCAAAGCATTAAAAGACTGGAGAAACGTGGTCTTTGACTCTCACACGGGATAATATTTCCTAGGAGATTAATGATCCGTGCCAGAAGACGACCACACTCTCAAAAACGAAATTCACGCTGACCCCGTGGCAAGCGTAGCTTGTCCTAAGTGCGGATTGGAAGTCGCTGCAGGCACCAAATTTTGCCCAAACGATGCAACGCCGATTGATGGAGGAGATTCCAGCCTGACCGTTCCTGGATATCGATTCATCAAATTGATTGGATCAGGAGGAATGGGTGATGTGTACGAAGCTGAACACATTGTTTTAAAGAAGCGGGTGGCGATTAAAACACTGAAATCACACCTTCACGAAGGTTCAGCGTTCAGGCGTTTTCAAACGGAAGCTCAAGCAGCAAGCCGATTGGCCCATCCCAACATTGTGAGCGTATACGATTGCAGTGTCTCGCAAACAGGCGAGCCTTACATGATTATGGATCTCGTAAGGGGTGAAACACTGGCGCAGTATCTGAAGAGAAAAGGTGACCTTAGCATTGAAGAGAGCCTGCAGATCATTTCCGATATTTGTGCCGGAGTAATTTGCGCTCACGAAAAGAATATTTTGCACCGTGATCTAAAACCGTCCAATGTCATTTTAGATGAAACTGGCGAGAAACGAGTTGCTCGTGTTCTCGATTTTGGCTTGGCTAAGATGCTCGAGAATGAAGACATGGTGGCACGTATGACAAGAACAGGAGAAGTGATGGGGACTCCATCATACATGAGTCCTGAACAGGTAAATGGTCACAAGCTCGATCAAAGATCCGATATCTATTCGATCGGTTGCATTTTGTACGAAATGCTAACTGGCTCTCCACCGATTCTTGGAAAAAATGCGATGGAGACCATGGTGAGGCAACTCAATGAAATTCCTTTGTCTTTATCTGAAGCTGCAATGAGAGAGTTTCCGCAAGAGTTGGAACAAATAACCGCTCGTGCGTTAGCAAAGGATCCAGCGAACAGATTTCAAACACTCAAAGAGATGCTCTTTAGCCTCTATCAGATAGGATATCAAAGCAAGCAAAATGTGCAGTCCACTGCTCCTCCCGAAAAGAAGAAAACTCCTGTTTTCGTTTTGCTTGCTATAGCAGGCACCATTATTGTCGGAGCGGTGTCGTTTTATTTGGCCACTTCTAAAAAAGAAGATACTTCGCTTCCAAAAGAAGAGGTGACCAAATCGGCACCATTGGTTACTCCGGCAACTCAAAGCGCTACTACGAAGATGGCGGCGCAGGAAAGTTCCGAGTGCGATGTGTTCTTCATACAGTACCTCAAGGCTCACTCCCGCGATCCCGATATTGATGTCGGCCACCTTAATGACGCCAGAGATTACACCGACATATCAGATGCGGCCCTCGTACCACTCAAAGATTTCTATCATTTGAGAAGATTGAACTTAGGAGACTGTGAACACATAACCATAAAGGGTTTAGAAAATTTAGTCGGTCTGCCGAACCTGGAATTTCTTGAGTTAAGAGATACAAAAATCGGGGATGAGATATTTCCATTCCTGAAGAGAAGACCGCTAGATTCCATCAATTTAGGCCGCTCTCAAATAACCAACGAGGGGTTTCAGTCCTTAAGCCCGGATGTTCCGTTGCGAGAAATTGTTCTCAAAGGTGCTCGGATTACGGACGATGGGATGAAGAATGTAGGACGGTTAAAGCATTTGAAAGTACTCAATCTTGATTCATGCGAGATTGGTGATAAAGGAATAGCTGAAATTTCAAAACTAGATCTCGATTCTCTCAGCTTGCAACGTGCTCTCATTACCGACAATTGTGTGAAATCGCTGCTGAAAATGCGAAATTTAACTGGTTTGTGCATTGCCGGTACAGATATAGATGACAATGCTTTCCGGCAATTGGTGCAGCTTAAGAAACTCGTGTTTCTAAATATAGCTGAATGCCCGAAAATAGGCGTAGAGTCAATCGCTATCATTCATAAAGCATTGCCAAAATGCAACATCGTCACTAAGCGAGCCCGCAATTCATTTAGTCCTGTCTTCTAGGGCATAAAAAATAATGCCTTCTTTTCTCCAGGCAAAGTGAAATCAAAACCACAAGATTGAAAGAATATTTCGTCTGAACTAATCGCCATCACTTCGAGAATATTCTCGTTTTTGGCACGCTCTATACAGGCTTCAACTAATCGTTTACCTATGCCGCTTCGCTGAGCACCTTCAGCTACGGCCAGACTTCTAATTTCTGAAAGCTTCGGAGAATAAATCTCAAGAACCGCGCAGCCAACAATTGCACCTTCTGCTTCTGCCACGAAATATTGATCGACTTGTTCACTTAGTTCGTGGAGAGAACGAGGGAGTATTTTTCCTTGTTTAACGAATGGCTCAATACAGTTGTGTATGGCTTCTATATCGTCTTTGTTTGCACGTCGAACTGTTACGCTTTCTAAGTGTGTTTCCTGAACCAATCTTTTTTATTCTCCTCCCAGTGCTGTGATTTTTGAGTTTATCGAATCAGCCTCTGCCATTCGATTTGTTCTCTTCAGGAACATTCTATAGTTTTTCAAAATTATCAAGCAGCTAGTTTTACTTGAACATTTTTCAAGAAGCGGCAATGAACGTTTAAAGTATTGATCAGCTTCTGAATTATTGCCTGAGTTCATTTGAATCGCTGCATAATTGCCGTAAGCGACCCCTAGATTCCCAATCACGACATCATTACCAGGATCGACCCGTCGCGCTTCGTCGAACAGTTTGGCGGCTAAGAGATAATCCTTTTTCTCCATAGCGTCATTGCCTTCCAAATTCAATTTCGTTGATCGAACGACAATACTATTGTTGTCACCAGAAATCATTTGTGCTATTTGAGGTGGGTGTTTTGCAACTACATCGGCGTCGAGAGAATATAAAGCGACCAATGTATTTTTATCTTTTGAGCTCAGACCGCATGGTATGTCAGCTGGCAATACGGTATTAAACATGATGTCATCTGGATTGGGACTGTGGGCTAGAATACCCAGAGCATGTCCAACTTCGTGTAATGCGATGCGGCGCGCAAAATTGTCCGTTAATTTTCCCCGTGTATCAGGCCTAACGGTAAGCAAAGTGAGCGTGCACCCGGTCACACCTTGCTTATCCATACCTACCATGGCATGGCCGCCTTCGGCACTGGAAATCATTTCTCTGGGGTTATCCGTCCAACCACAGACAATGTCAGCGCCGATTGGGTTATCGACATATTGTATGCGGACCTTCCCTTGTGAGGCGTCGACCCAATCGGTAAAGCTCTGTTTTAGTATCTCTTCGAAAGCATCACGGTAGCCAGGAACGCTGTTCCCAGGCTTAATGCTTATTTTGATTGGCATCCTATTTTCAGGCCAACGAGTGACGCCTGCTTCGGTAGCATCACCAATGTAGTCGTCTGGACCGTTAGGCATCCGGTTAAGTTTGCGGCGGTCCAGATCTCCCTGTAACATGCCGATAACGCTTTGAATTCTTGCTGCCGATGGATTATTTGGATCCATTTCCAGGTACTTTTTGAAGTTCTCGATAGCGGCGTCATCGTTGCCGAGTGTCTGGTAAATTGCGCCAAGATTTCCGTATACGGCCGGCATTTTTGGATCCAATGATTTAGCTTTCAGCAATTCTGTCTCAGCATCATTATATTTTCCTGAGTACATCAATAAGAGACCATAGTTCAGGTGAGCAGGAGCTATTTTGGGATCGACGTCGATTGCCGCTTTAAATTTTAAAATGGCGGCATCATTGTCTTTGTTGCGCATGTCATCGACGCCACCGTTATAGAGCTTGAGGAATTCAGGCGTGCTTTTGATCACCATCGGCTTACCAATGGTCTGAGCATTGGCTTGGGCAGCGGTAACTAAAAGAGTGACAACAGTGCAAAAAAGCTGTTTCCTAATTGACATTGGCTCTTTCTTCCTCGGAAAGTACTTTAAGATATCAGCATGATTACAGACAGTATTCCCAATAAGCAAACAGAAAAGCAAGAGTACAATCGCAGCAGTGATATGTCCACAATCGCTCTGCCGCCACAAGAACCGCTTTTAACTATGGCCAGAGAGCTTGAAGAGGCGATGGCTGAGGAAAATAAAGCCGAGATGCAAGTGGCTTGCAATGCTATAGCAACGTACATATCAGAGAGTTTTCAGATTGTTCCACCCAAAGTTCGTGTTTTAGGCGTTCGCCCCCGCAAAGGAACTGGATACAACGTTGAAGAGTTATATGCCGATTATGACTTAGAGACGCACAAGATTAGACTGTGGATGCGAACTGCTGTTCTGGAGAAAGTTACATCTTATGGAACTTTTCTGAGTACGCTCTGCCACGAAATTTGCCACCACCTCGATGTCGTTGCTTTTGATTTTCCAAACACGTATCACACGCGCGGATTTTATGAGCGAGCCGGTATTTTATATCATCACGTGAGAGGCACGCCATTGCGAGTCCTCGTGTGGGATCGGATGCGTGATGGAAGACTCAGAATTAACTGGCCGGCCACTATGCGAAATCCCGGTTCCGGTGGGCGCCGGCGCTAGACTGAATTTGTCTCTGTTTTTTCATGCGGAGTGTATCTTGATAGATACCGATAGCCACAAGCGAACAATAATATATTTAGGAGCAAACAAATGTAAGAAGGAAGAATCGTTTGCCAGGTCAGAATCGTACCGTGTATGACCAGGGCAAGATATTGTCCCCAGCTTATGAACGGATAGCTCAAGAAAATTATGTGCCACAGTTTTAACGGCAAAGGTCTTTCTTCCTCGATGATGCGTCGAAGATTTGTAGTTTGCATTGTCAAAGCTGCTGTTAAAGAGAGGAGGACGAGATCTTGAAAATGTGCATGAGGCATGGCGATTATGGTGCCAAGCAGTGCCATTGCCAACATCCAATTCAGACCCTCTCCTTCGGGCATAGTGCGACATTTTTTCCAGAGCAGAAAGAGAACACCGGCAAAAGAAGCCATGACTGTTGCACAGATGATCACCACTTGTTTTTGATCACAGAAGAGACTGATTGGACCGCGCAAAGAAACCATACCTTGCGGGAAAACTCCATAAGTATCCGCGTTCATTTCAGCATTCAAAAAGAATTTTGGATAACTTTCAAAAACGTGCCAGCCAAGAAATAACCCAGAGAGAGCGAGCAAGAGAAAAAATGAAACGAAGAACGACACAAGCGCTCCAAATTTCCTCAAAAGCAATAGTTCGAAAACTAGTAATGGAGACAGCTGTGGTTTGATCGTTGATGCGGCAAGAGCCAATCCCGAAATTACTTGTTTATTGTGTAAGCAGATGCAAAAGACTGAAAGAAAAAAAACGAGCAGGAAACTTATCTGCCCAACTAATAGCATATAAAAGGTGCATCCTGATCCAAATACACCAAGTAAAAAGACAATGCGTTCCTTTCGATCAAGCGCATTGCGTTTATTCAACACCCAGCTGAGCCCTAAGGTACCGAAGGCAAGTCCAACCACATTCCAAATTACGAAAGCATCGCGCAACGAAAATGGACTGATTAGGTAAGCCAATAAAAGGAAATGGGGCGGATACTGAAATGGAAACGGATCAGTAACCTTTAGAGGAGCAAGCAGTGTTTTCCGCCATTTATATTGGGTCGCCGCATCATAAACATTCGACCTATCTTCTGAAGCAACGATTTTGGCAACTTCGTAGTAATTGAAAAAATCTCTGGTACGCAAAAATCCTGCATCTTGCAAAGCCACCATTTCAAGGCCGCCATCAATAGCAACTTTTATTAGCACCCCACTCGTCAGGATCAACCAGGCTGACAAGAATACGAGAAAGCTAAAAGAAGCTAGCCTGAGATATTTCGCTCGTCGTGAGGACAGCGCCATCAAAATTGGTGCCAAGTGCTGGGAGTTTTTGGGGAAGAAAAATCTCATAGCTAAAAAAGTCGGTTGGTAGTACGTGCCTCGAGATGATTATTTCCCGTGGTTACGGGCTTTCCGAACTCTCCTCACCAAGACGCATACCTACTGTATATCTTCTGGAGCGCTAGTATTTCCGGCCAGACGCGCTAAAGTATAAGCCTAATCGGTGAGCGCTCACTCAAACGTTGAGTGCTTCGAGCCGAGGGGCTTTGCGGAAACACCAGGTCGGCGCTGACCAGAAACGGTAGCAAGCAGCCCGCATTACGTGAAGGACTGACTGAAGCGTAATGAAATACTGAGCTCAAATCGCATTGAGCAGTCAGGTAGTAGCAAAAACACCATCGCGGAGCAATCTGGATGGTGTTTTTGTTTGCTTACTTTCCAATACTTTTTTGCTGATCAAAATCATGCGCAAAAATGGAAGTTCCAACAATAGATTCTTCACTTTGCAAAAAGAAGAATCTCATAACGCAAAAAAAAACGATTCGGAACATGCGCATTGAAACGAGAATATCCGGCGGCCATGAGCTTTTTGAAAACTGATCATCAATGATGCATGTGTACTGCATATCTTCTGGAGCGCTAGTATTTCCGGCCAGACGCGCTAAAGTATAAGCCTAATCGGTGAGCGCTCACTCAAACGTTGAGTGCTTCGAGCCGAGGGGCTTTGCGGAAACACCAGGTCG
>CAJCIF010000461.1 GCA_903970355.1 Actinomycetota bacterium | reverse complement strand
ATAAAAAATAACGTAAAAAAATTACTACAACAGCACTATTTTGCAAACGACAACGAAAGAGTGCCGAATTTTGAAGTTGTTTTTGCAGTTGCGCAAGAAAGTGATCCGGCATATGCGGTGCTTAGCGAAGTGATGTCCGAGCACCCTGAAGTAAATACCAAGTTGATCATCGCCGGTCTAAATCCGCGCAGAGCGCAAAAAATAAACAACCAGTTGGTTGCTTTGCAGCACATTTCAAAAGAGGCGCAGGTGCTCGTTTTTGTTGATTCTGATGTGGTTGCGCGTACCGATTTTTTCGCGCATCTTGTGGCTCCGCTTTCCGATCAAAAAGTTGGAATCACAACGGGTTATCGTTTCTACATACCTTTTAGGGGCGATTGGCCATCTCTTTTGCGTTCAATGTGGAACCGCTTAACAGCTTGGGAATTGGTCAATCAAAAGCTAAGCTTCGCGTGGGGCGGCGCTATGGCAATCACTTTGGAAAATTTTGTTAAAGCCGGCATTGCGAATGCCTGGGATAGCGCCGCTGATGATGATTTATCAATGACGACGGCGGTGAAAGATATCGGATTGGACGTACGTTTCGTTCCGCAGTGTCTCGTAATTAGTAACGGAGATGCAACGCTCGGTGAAGTTGTGGAATGGACAAATCGGCAATTGATTCTTACCAAAGTTTACTATCCAGCTCTCTGGCGCAAGGCAATGTTGCGTGCTTTTGTGCTCGCGCTCTGGTTGGTTACAGTGGTTGGATGCTTCGCCAGTGGAATTGTTGGGGGTAGTGAAGAAGCCATCGTGGCCGGGCTGGCCGGACTTCTACTTTGGCCGATTGAGCTGTTTTTCTTGTTCCAGGCGCAATCAATGTGGAAAAGAGTACTCAACGATAGTGTTGTTGCCAGTGCTGAGCAAAAAGAGATCGATCAGGCCTATGATGCAACACTATGGCGATTCACTTTAGCTCTGCCGCTAGCACATCTTTTGCTGCCCTGGCTGACTCTTTACTCAATGTTGACAAATCGAATTACGTGGCGCGGCGTTCGATACGAGTTGAAAAGTCCTTCGGAAATAGTCGTAGTTTGAATTGTGTGAGATCGCCAAGAGGTAATCTGCAGAACGCGATAAAAACTTTTTGTTAAGTCAAGCGATCTGGTGCCGAAGATCTTAAAAACTGTCCAATGGCACAGCCTACAAGGCCTTATATACTTCCCTGATAGATCTCGCAACTCGGCAGGAAAAACTAGAGTTGCCGGGTGCTTGCCGACCTGGCCTGCTGTGAGGGATTGAATGTTAGAGCGTTTCGGATGCGGCGTTCGCAAAATTCGTTTTGAGAGTCGTATCGCTGCCTTTGCAAGGGGCTGAGGTTGGATGTCGGGATTCGAGATAGTCGCTGTTAATCCACCACTAGAGTTGGTGGGAGGACTAGCAGAAAACTCGTCTGTTTGTGAGATACAAGCAGCAGCAACTTTTGGTGTGGTCGCTGCGGCTTTGCGCGCCGGCTATACCGGATTGATAGACCTCAGTCTTGTCAATCTGAACGAGGCGAAAGAACTGCAGCGCTTGAAAGAAAGTTTTGCAGCAATGCCTGTTGCAAGCCCAGATGCAAAGCAAAATGCAAATCTTGGTATCAAATTTGATATTGATCAATTCGCCGCTGTGGAAGAGTTGCTCAAACTGTTTCCCTCTATCAATCTTCTCGTTGTCACCGCTTATGGTGAACAAGCGAAACGCTCCGAAAAAATTGCTCAGTTTAAAAAGCGAGTGCAAAAGTTTCGCTCCGCCGGCGGTCGTCTGTTTGTTGAAGCTGTTTCATCGCGACTCGCTCAACTTGCAGCAGAGTTAACCGCGGATGGTGTCATTGCCAAAGGGCATGAAGCAGATGGCATAGTTGGCGATCAAACAACTTTCGTATTAGTGCAGCAACTTTTGAAGGAACTTTCCGTTCCGGTTTTTGCTTATGGCGGCATTGGACCACATACGGCAGCAGCCTGCTATGCAGCCGGAGCTTCTGGTGTTGTGCTTTCTTCGCAGCTCCTTCTCACGAAAGAAGTGCAATTACCACTGGAGCTGCAAAACAAAATTGAACAGTTGGATGGCACGGAAACTGTTCTGGTAGATCTGGTGCCGGAACGCACCGCATTTGGTGAACCGCAATTTGCCTGTCGTTTGTTGGCGAAATCAAATCACGCCAGGCTGGAAAATTTTGCCGGCAAATCACTTTCTGAATTATCGAACGAACTGAGCAACTCCTTCAAAGAAGAGCCGTTACACTGGCTGTTTCCCATCGGGCAAGATGTTTCATTCGCTCGCCAGCTTGCCGGAAGATATAAATCTGTCGCTGGTGTTCTAGATGCAATTAAAGCTGCTGCCATAGAACACGTCACTCTTGCCAAACAGTTGGCACCACTTGCTCCTGCATCACCGCTTGCTAAATCTCACGGCACGGCTTACCCGATTGTGCAAGGCGCAATGACAAGAGTAAGCGACACCGCTGATTTTGCTTTCAATGTTTCGCACGAAGGTGGTTTACCTTTCCTTGCACTTGCGCTTATGCGTAAGGACGAAGTAGAAACCTTGCTTGCTCAAACGACTGAAAAGCTTGGCAAATTACCCTGGGGTGTTGGCATTCTTGGTTTCGTTCCAGCTCAATTGCGCCAGGAACAGTTGGAAGTAATCGAAAAGTACAAACCACCTTTTGCTCTCATTGCTGGTGGGCGGCCCGATCAAGCTAAATTCCTGGAAGATCGCGGCATCAAAACATATTTGCATGTTCCATCGCCGATGCTCTTGAGTTCGTTTATCGAAATGGGCTCACGCCGCTTTATTTTTGAAGGCAAAGAATGTGGTGGGCACGTTGGTCCACGTTCGAGTTTTGTTTTGTGGGAAACGATGATCGAGCGCATACTCGAATCCATCGGCCCGCGTGAAGATGGTTCTGCTTTCCATGTTTTATTTGCTGGTGGTGTGCACGATGCGCGCTCGGCCGCAATGGTTGCAGCTATGGCGGCACCACTCTCCCAGCGTGGCGTCAAGATTGGCGTATTGATGGGTACTGCTTATCTCTTTACGAAAGAAGCCGTTTCAACCGGTGCGATCGTCGAGAAGTTCCAAAAGTCTGCGATTTCCTGCCAGGAAACTGTACTTCTCGAAACAGGCCCCGGACATGCTATTCGCTGCATCAATTCGCCGTACAAACAAACATTCGATGAATGCAGAGATGATCTCGTCGCCAAGAAAAAGAGCCGTGACGAAATTCGTGAAGAACTCGAGCTCATGAACTTAGGGCGCTTGCGTATTGCAAGCAAAGGATTGACCCGCGCCAAGCAGCTCACAAAAGAGCAGGTCATATCCGAGATGTCTAAGGACAATACAACAGCAAGCAATGACAAGCTTGCCACCGTTGCTGAAGATAAGCAGTGGTCTGAAGGCATGTACATGATCGGCCAGGTGGCTGCCATTCATGATTCAGTTATTACGATCAAGCAATTGCACGAAGACGTTTCGATTGTCGGTAGTGAACTTATAAAGCAAATCGCCGAGCGCGCCAGCACTGTTCCTCAAGCTTTGCCCGAACCTTCCGAAGCGGTTGCCATCATCGGCATGTCTTGTCTCTTCCCGAAGGCGAACGATCTGGAAACCTTCTGGCGGAACATCCTCAATAAGGTGGATACAATTGAAGAAGTGCCGATCAGTCAGTGGGACTGGCGTAACTTCTACGATGAAGATCCGCTTGCCAAAGACAAAATATATTCGAAGTGGGGCGGCTTCCTACAAGCTATTGAATTCGATCCCACCAAATATGGAATTCCGCCAAGCTCGCTAAATTCCATCGACCCGATGCAAGTGCTTCTTCTGGAAGTAACTGATGCAGCCTTGAAGGATGCCGGTTACGACAAGCGGCCTTTTGCCAGAGAAAAAACTTCGGTGGTGCTCGCCAATGCCGGACACGGACCAGTAACCGCGTTTTATTCTTTGCGCTCCATGCTCGGTTGGAAATTGAGCGACCTTGATGATGCAACCAAGAAGAAGTTGGAAGATCGTTTGCCGGAATGGACGGAAGATTCATTCCCTGGTTACCTTGGCAATGTCACAGCCGGACGAGTAGCAAATAGATTTGATCTCGGTGGTGTTAACTTCTCCGTGGATGCTGCCTGTGCATCTTCGATAGCTGCATTGCATATCGCCGTAGCCGAATTGCGCAATAAGCAAAGCGATGTTGTCCTGTTGTCAGCTACCGATACACACAACCAGCCTGGTGATTACCTCAGTTTCAGCAAGACTCATGCCTTCTCCGGAAGAGGCAGATGCAGAACTTTCGATGCAACAGCAGATGGCATCGTAATTAGTGAAGGCATGGCGATGCTTGTCTTGAAGCGTCTCTCTGATGCAGAACGCGATGGCGATCGCATATACGCTGTGATTAAAGGCGTAGGCGGATCTAGCGATGGACGCGATCTCAGTTTGACTGCGCCCCGGCCTGCCGGTCAAAAGAAAGCTCTGGAGCGCGCTTACTTAGATGCGCAGCTCTCACCAAGCACCGTTACTCTCGTTGAAGCGCATGGTACAGGCACAGTTGCCGGTGACAGAGCAGAAGTAGAAG
>CAJCIF010000460.1 GCA_903970355.1 Actinomycetota bacterium | reverse complement strand
ATTTGAGCTACTCAACAGGACCGTGCCAGATCAGGAACTGAACGAGGCCTTTAGCGCTGGTTTCTCGCAGGCCTTCTCTCAAAACTTTGCAATCGGAAACCTAACGGAAGCCGAGATGGCGGAAGCCCGGGAACTGGAGCTGAAATATCGGGCGTCGGTTCAGCAAAACCAAGTAGCCGCGTTACAATAAAGCTATATGCAGTCGCTAAAAGGCGGTTGCGTTCTATCACCGAATCTGGTGTAGGGAAAAAGTCCTGGCTGTCGTTTGCGCCTTTGTCCCTGGGCAGTGGTGAGAACCGCAGTTAAAGTTCTGTCACTACCCTCAAAAACCCATAGGGTTTTTGTTTCGGGAAATGTATACTAATGATTAACTTCGGACCAGGAAACCCCAGGGTCTAATCTATGAAACTAGTGCTGCAGTCCCTCGCGGACAAACTCTTTGACACCCTCAGGAAGCAAGGTCGTTCCGAAGAAGACATTGCCTATGTGACGATGGCTTATGAGTTTGCTCGCAAGGCTCATGACGGTCAGTTCCGGAAATCTGAAGAACCCTATATCATTCACCCGGTTGAAGTCGCCACCATTCTCGCCGAATTGAATGGTGACAAAGAAACTATCGCATCTGGTTTGTTGCACGATGTTCTGGAAGACTGCGACGTCAAACCCAAAGAAATCCAGGAAAAGTTTGGCGATCATGTTCGCTTGATTGTTGAAGGCGTCACCAAACTTGGCAAATTCAGCTTCACATCAAAAGAAGAGCGGCAAGCGGAAAATTTCCGCAAACTAATTGTTGCCATTGCCGATGATGTCAGAGTGGTTCTCGTAAAGCTTGCAGATCGGCTGCACAACATGCGCACACTCGATTACATGTTGGCGCATAAACAGGCGGAAATCGCCAAAGAAACTCTCGAAATATATGCTCCTCTTGCAAACCGCTTCGGTCTCGGGCGTATTAAATGGGAATTGGAAGATCTCGGTCTGAAGTTCTTGCATCCAGAAGAGTACGAACAAATTCAAAAGCTAGTCGTAGACAGCCGCGAATCGCGAGAAAAGCTAATTGGACAAGTCGTAGAAAAGCTAAAAGACGAACTTGTCGAGCACCAAATTAAAGCAGAAATTTCTGGGCGACCAAAGCACCTTTTCGGCATTTGGCGCAAGATGAAGACCCAGCAAAAAACGTTTGAAGAATTGTACGATGTGCTCGCCATTAGGGTAATCATCGAAAGCCACGAAGACAAGAACTACTGCGAATTACGGCACGATCCCGATACACAGAAATGCTACGAAGTGATGGGCATTTTGCACTCAATCTTCCGCCCCATTCCGGGACGCTTCAAAGATTTCATTGCCATGCCGAAGTTCAACAGCTACCAGTCGCTGCACACTGCCGTCGTCGGCCCACAAGGCAAGCCTCTTGAAATTCAGATCAGAACTAGACGCATGCACCACATTGCCGAATATGGGATTGCTGCACACTGGAAGTACAAAGAAGTCGGTGAAGATGCAAAAGCAGACTCCGGCGCCGATCGCAAACTTGCCTGGTTGCGTCAATTAGTTGAATGGCAAAACGATCTCCGCGATGCTAAAGAGTATCTCGATACAGTCAAAATCAACTTGTTCGCTGAAGAAGTCTTTGTATTCAGCCCGCGAGGCGATGTTTTTGACTTGCCCCAGGCTTCATCACCAATCGATTTTGCCTATCGCGTCCACACCGATGTTGGTCACCATTGTGTCGGAGCACGCGTTAACGATCGCATCGTGCCGCTCAATGCTTCACTACGAAACGGCGATATAGTCGAAATCATCACGAGCAAAAATGCTCACCCAACTATGGATTGGTTGAATTTCGCAAGAACACACCAAGCCAAAAACCGCATTCGCCAATGGTTTAAACGACATCACCGCGAAGAGCATATTCAGCAAGGCCGCTCCATGTTGGAAGCTGAAATGGGGAGAGCCGGTTTAGAAGAATTCCTCAAATCAGATAAGCTCAAAGAGGCAGGTAAAAAGCTAAACGTGAGCGACCCAGAAGATATTCTGGCCGCAGTTGGTTATGGCGATTTGTCGGTCGCTCAAATTGTTAACAGGTTGCGTGAGCAAGAAATGCTTGCCAAGAAAGCGGCAAACCCTCTCTCACCAACTCCAATCGCTGTAGGCGCTGAACCAAAACAGAGCAATGTCGGCAGCCTAAGCGGACTGTTGCACCATTTGGCGAAGTGTTGCCAGCCCGTACCGGGCGAAGAAGTAGAAGGGGTAGTCACCAGGGGCAGTGGCATTGCCGTACACCGCAAAGACTGTCCAAGCCTTATGAAGGCTGACCCTGGCAGAAGAATGGCAGTAGATTGGTCGCAAGAAAGACACACCACGTACCCCGCCGCACTTTATGTAGAATGTCTCGATAGAGTTGGCATAGCACAAGACGTCCTCAAGAAAGTTGCCGACAGCAAAATCAACCTTCAAAAGCTTGGTGTTGAGACTAGAAAAGAAACGAAGACAGCCACCATCAGCCTCGTTCTCGACGTACTCGATATCAGTCAACTAACGAAAGTTGCCCAGGCTATTAGTCAAATCAGTGACGTCATGCGAGTGCAGCGAAAAGATCACCGCAAAAAGTCTGGTAGCAAGAGCAATGTCACACCGCTCAAGTCCAATCGCAAAGTCGGGCAAAACCCACGAACCATAGAAGCCAAATCGGAATGAAACTAGTTCTTGGCACGAAGAACCCGGGGAAGTTGCGAGAACTGTTCGAACTTGCCGGGGAAAACACAGATCTACAGTTGGAGCTAGCTCCTGATGGTTTCGGTCCGGAAGAAACAGGCACAACTTTTATCGAAAACGCTGTGATCAAAGCTGAAGCTGCCGCGCACATGACGAAAACATTGTCGCTTGGCGAAGATTCCGGCATTGCTGTTGAAGCTCTCAACGGCGCTCCTGGTGTCTATTCTGCTCGTTATTGTGAAGGCTCCGATCGAGATCGAACTCTCAAACTGCTAAATGCAATGGCTTCCGTCCCCGATGGAGAACGCGGCGCAGAGTATGTTTGCGCTATGGCTCTTGTCTCCGCTGACGGCAAAATCTTGCACGTTACAGAAGGCAAATGGATAGGCGAAATAGCCCGCAAAGAGTCCGGGGAGAACGGATTTGGCTATGATCCAATTTTCTTTTTACCAGAACTCGGCAAAACATCCGCCGATATTTCGCGCCAGGAAAAGAACGAATACTCCCACCGCGCTAAAGCCTGGCACAAGATGCTCAAATTTATTGCCAATGAATTAGCCGGCAAAGTCAGCTAACTCTGACAAATTTCAAAAATCGCCATTCTATGACACCCTTCGCCCCGAAGGTGCTCCTATTTTTTGTTTCAACTAGGTGTCGGAATTGTAGCTAAGCTTCCGACACCTAGAAAATTTCAAAAAAGGGACACCCTCGCCTCTTAAGATGTCGGATAAATTGTTTTTTTGGTTGGCTTCGGCTCACAAATACGTGCGATAGCGTTACGTTAGCGGCTTACCATGACGATAAAGCAGCACCCCCAGGCTACAATTTAGCCTCGACTGTTGGAAAGAGGCCCAAAAACAATGGCTTTTGCTGATTTACGAGACTTCCTCCGGGTTCTCGAAGCGCGAGGCGAGCTAAAAACTATTAGCGCGCCGGTTTCGTGCCACCTTGAAATAGCCGAAATTACAGATCGGGTGAGCAAAAGCGAGGGCAGCAAAAACAAAGCGCTCTTATTCACTAACGTACAGGGCTATGAAATGCCCGTTCTCATCAATGCTTTCGGGTCCAAAGATCGCATTTGCACAGCACTGGAAGTCGAGAATTTAGACGAGATCGCAGCCCGCATCAAACATCTTGTCAAACCGAAAGTGCCTGAGAGCTTTCTTGAAAAACTAGCGCTTTTGCCAACACTTATAGAAGTAGGTAAGTTTCCTCCTAAACTAACGAACGGAGCCGCTCCCTGCCAGGAAGTGGTCATCACAGACCCATCTCAACCAATGTTGGACAAACTGCCTATCATTACATGTTGGCCGGAAGATGCTGGTCCATTTGTTACTCTTGGCGCCGTCATCACCCGCGATCCACGTACCGGCATTCGCAATCTTGGCGTTTATCGTCTCCAAAAATACGGCAATAACTTAACCGGCATGCACTGGCACAAGCATCATGATGGCGCCAGACACTTTGAAGAAAGCCGCCGCAAAGGCGTTCGATCTATGAGTGAGATGGAGCCGCCCAACTACGGAACGATTTTTAGTGACGCGAACGCGAACGCGAACGCCAACACGAGCAACTATCAAGACACCACCAGCAATAAACCTGAACGAAAATTGGAAGTAGCAATTGCTCTTGGTTGCGATCCGGCTGTCACTTACGCCGCCACAGCTCCATTACCGCCCGATATCGACGAGTTACTCTTTGCCGGATTCCTCCGCCAGAGCCCGGTCCGTCTTACTAAATGCAAGACGATCGATCTCGAAGTGCCAGCAAACGCCGAAATCGTTATAGAAGGATATGTCAATCAAAACGAGTTGAGAGAGGAAGGTCCTTTCGGCGATCACACCGGATTCTACAGTCTGGCAGGCACGTTCCCGGTGTTCCACGTCACTGCCGTGACACACAGCCAGAATCCTATTTATCAAACAACGATCGTTGGTAAGCCACCACAGGAAGATTGCTATCTCGGCAAAGCAACTGAACGCATCTTCCTACCGCTGGTTCAGTTGCTCGTTTCCGAAATAGTAGATATGAATTTGCCCTGGGAAGGTGTCTTCCATAATTGCGCCATCATTTCTATAGATAAGCGTTTTGCCGGCCATGCCCGCAAAGTTATGAGTGCCGTTTGGGGACTTGGGCAACTTATGTTTACCAAGTACGTCATCATTGTGGATAAAGACGTAAATGTGCATAACCTTTCGGAAGTAGCCTTAAACGTTTTCGGAAACACTGATCCAAAGCGAGACATGATGTTCTCGGAAGGTCCTCTCGACATTCTCGACCATGCTGCACCGATGTTGGGATTCGGTTCGAAGGTTGGAATTGATGCAACGCGTAAATGGGCCTCGGAAGGTTTTACCCGAGAATGGCCTCAACCGATAACCATGTCGGAAGAAATAAAAAACCTCGTAACCAGCCGCTGGGCTGAGTATGGGCTTGATGAGATCGCCAAAGTTTTGACCAAAGCAACTGTCCGATAAGAACATGTCATGAGATATTTTTTTATCTAGGTCTGTTGAATCTGCATATATCCGGGCATAAGAACAGTAACACCCTGTTCGAGGCGCTGTCAGGTCCGCATTACAGAGCCATCCCTCCGTATAAACAATAGAGTCGCATCCCATGAACTTATTCAAGAGGGTGGCTACACCCTTATTGTCTCTTTTGCTCGTCTGCACAATGACCTACCAGCAGCCTGCTCAAGGTCATCGGTCACAGCCAACTGAAATATATCATCGTGCCTGGGAATTGGTGCGCGATAACTATTTCGACTCTAACTTCGCCGGCAAAAACTGGGCGGAATACGAGCACAAATACGATAACCAGATCAAGTCGGTGCCGGATGCTTACAAAGCCGTCAAGCTCATGCTCGACAGTTTGAATGATCCCTACACCCGATTCTTAGATCCGAAAGCCTTCCAAGATGAAAACGACGCAATTGATGCGCGCATAGTTGGAATCGGCATAAACCTTCAACAAAGCAAAGACCAAGCCCATCTAATCGTGACAAGAACGATTGAAGATGGTCCTGCTGAAAAGGCTGGCGTCCGGTCTGGCGATGAAATTACTGCTATAGATGGTGAAGCCGCAATCGGCATGACACCAGAACAAGCAGCCGAACACATTCGAGGCAAAATCGGCACACCCGTACAGTTAGCTCTGAAACATGGTGCACTTGCCAAATCCGTTTCGATCACAAGACAAGAAATTTGCATCCACGCTGTGTCCGCCAAACACCTGGACAACGGCCTTGGCTACATCCAACTGTCCACCTTCATTTCCAACGATGCATCGCGAGAGTTTCGCAGCGCTATACAGCGAGTCTCAGACTGCGACGGCATCATCCTCGATTTGCGTGATAATCCAGGCGGTTTACTGTCAAACGCATTAGAAATTGCCGATATGCTACTTGAAAACGGCGCAATTGTGAGTACAATCAGTAGGCACGGCAGACACACCGATTTATCTTCCGGTGAACCACTTACCAAACAACCTATCGTTGTGCTTGTCGATGAAGAAAGCGCTTCAGCCAGTGAAATATTGGCAAGTGCCCTTCAGGATAACGCCCGCAGCATCCTAGTTGGAACGCGTACTTACGGTAAGGGCTTGGTTCAAGAAATCAATCGTTTACCAGGCGGTGCAGCAATCCACATCACGGTCTCTCGGTACCTCACTCCAGGCGGCTCTGACATTAACAAAGTTGGCGTGGCCCCGGACATTACGGTAACCTCCAAGGACGACCAGATGAAAGTTGCGGTAGCATATCTAAAGGAAAAGATCGCCAGCCTGAAAACAATCAAGACAAGCAGCCTTCCACAAGGCAACTGATAACGAGCTACAAGTTATGTCCATAAATAAGCTTCGACAAAGGATCGAGCTACGTATAGTCGTAGCCGGTTCTTTGCTTTTTGGCATCCTGCCCGCATCCGCCCAACAAGACAACGCTTTTGAAGAAGCCGGTAACCAATTCGGCGGCGCACCACCTGGAAGTTTCTTGCAACCAGAAAACAACGGCAGCAGTGGTAATAGCAGTGGGGGCTTGGGCCAGTCAGAATGGCAAACACCGGCCAATACTCAACCTGCAACCCCTACAACCCGCATAAACGGCTTGGGCCAATCGGAATGGATTACACCAAACAAAAGTTCTAGTGGCACATCGAATTCATCGAAGGGACTCGGCCAATCAGACTGGATCACACCAGGAAAACCCTCCGGTGGAAAATCATCCGGTGGTTCGAAAGCTTCTCAGGGACTGGGACAGTCTCAATGGATCACACCTGGAAAGTCTTCCGGTGGATCGAATACTTCTCAAGGTCTTGGACAATCTCAATGGATCACACCCGGTAAATCTTCCGGCGGAACGAGCGCTTCTCAAGGGCTCGGACAGTCTGATTGGATCACGCCAGGAACTTTGAAAGGCGAAGTACAGACAAACAATGCACCAACACTCGGAGATGTCTTGAATGGTGGTGGTAACGCACAGAGCGCTCCGGCTACCGGTTTCACCGGCGGTGGACAAGGCTCCGCACCTGCAAATGGCTTTAGCAATGCTGGTTCCAATCAAGGCGCAATGTCCGGTGCCATGAATGGTGGCACGCAACAAGGCATGATGTCGAATAATGGCTCGCAGCAGGGCATGACGTCGTCGAATAATGGCATGCAGCAAGGCATGTCGAATGGTGGCATGCAAAATGGCATGGCACAAAATAACATGATGCAAAATGGCATGATGCAGCAAGGTATGATGCCCAACATGGGCGGCACGGGTATGATGCCGGGCATGGGCACTGGCATGATGATGCCAGGCATGATGGGTGGAGGCATGGGTATGATGCCCGGTATGGGCGGAGGCATGATGATGCCCGGCATGATGGGCGGAAACATGATGATGCCAGGAATGGGCGGAGGCATGACACCCGAACAAATGATGCAGATGGGTGGCGCTGCCATGAACATGCTTCAGCAAGTAATGCCTGCAGCAGGCAATATGTTCCCCGGTCAAAACGCCGGTGGTGGCGGTGGTATGCCGCATTTTGCTGCTCCAGCCAGCAGAACGGTTACGACAACCACAAACAAAAACCCAGTCAGCCAGACAACTAATACCGTCAAACGGCAATCGAACCAACTACAACGGCAAGCCACCAACCAGACTACAGGTGCCGTTCGCAGTGCTGCTTCAAGAGCGATCAACCAGGGTTTGATGCCACTAAGGACCATCCGTTTCTAGGAAACCGACCCCCGGGCTCCTACCAAGTGCGAAAAATAATTGCTGGCGCGTCACAACACTGCCACGCTTCTCGAATTATCTTATCTGCACGGTCGAATTGACCGGTTCCTAAACGACTTAAAACCAGGGATAAGAACAATGATTGAGCAAGTCACATTTGGTGATCGGGCTGCCGCACGCGCTGGCGACAATTCGCACTTAGAAACAGTTGCCATAGTAAGTTTCTCCGATCTTATGAAAGGTAGCTCACCGTTAGTTTTCGACGGCAAATCAACCAAAGATCTCGAAACTGAAGGCAAGCTTCCGAAGTTATCCTTTGATGAACTGACTAACAGCCCCATCCAGTTCGGAATGGTTGATCTTATCCGTTCTCATGACACCCACGCCAAAGTAAATGATGCACATAAAACGACGGGAAGAGATGCTGGTGACTCACCCAAAGACAAACTCGAACACGATATCGATAGCATCAAGTTTCCTCATCGCGCCGAAAGAATGCACAAAGCGATCAAAGAATTCGAAGAGCGAGCCAAAAAAGATCATCTCTCCCAAGCCGAAAAAGACAAATTCTATTCAAGCCTCGATACGCTCATAACCACACCAAATGGCAAAGTGTCTCAAGACAAAAGAGCAATTCTCGCAGAGCAATGCTTAGAACATGCAGCTCACCCACACGATATAGATCAAGGTCACTACAACACTTGCAATGTCACGACGCTCGAAGAACGTAGCTTCACGAACAATCCATCGAAAATGGCTGAAATCCTAACTTCAGTTGCAATCTCTGGCACCTGGAATGGCATCAAGATCGACGATCGTAGTTTGGAACCACGTTCCGGAGCCATTGATTGCCCTCCATCTGATGGCATCCGTACTTTCGCTTCACAAATTTTGAACGTTACCCTGGTGAATGACATCACTCAAAGACGTACTCCGCCTATGTTCTACAGCGAAGAGATTCATCTCGACGATCCAAACGATAGTGGCGAACGCCTTCGATTTGCAAACGGCAAAGAAGTGACTTACAAAGATCTCGGTTACCCGCACAACCCCCCGGATGCGCCTGTTAGAAAGCCGTGCGTAACGATCGACGAAATTCAAGCGGAAGGAACTAAATTGTCCGGCGACAGCGGTTTTTGCATCGCCAATGTAGACGATAAAGATACGCATGCAAAGAACGTGATCCACATTCACAATAAAGAAGACTTGATCAAAGAGATCAAGCGACTGAAAGCAGAACACAAATTGCCGGCAATTCTAATGGTAGATGGGGCTAATCCGATGTTCAACAATGGCCGTAAGAGCGACAACGTTGACGTTCATGTCATCTCAATTGTTGACTACGATGATAAGAAAGGCGTATTGATTTCAAATCAATGGGGCAAAGCCTCCGATGGATGGCGCAGTGCAGACGATGTTTTTGCAGCAACGATACTAACCAAGAAGCCGCACAAACACGAAGATCAAACCAAGTATTAGATGCAAAGCAACCAAAACTATCAAGCCAACTTATCGTTTTCAATTCCAAATTTCCGGATACCATTCTCTGAAACTAAATATCCACAGATCGGGATCGTCATCTTCGCCTAGCGGCCCCACGATTAGATGATCCACGATATCTACGCCTAATATTTTTCCTGCCGAAACTAATTGTTCCGTAGTTGCAAAATCCTCTCTGCTCGGATGAAGTTCAGAGCCCGACGGATGATTGTGGCAAACGAGTATGGAATAGCTATTGCCAACCAATGCTGCCTTGAATACTTCGCGCGGATGAACAAGGCTTTCGGAAAGAGTACCGTGCGACACTTCGTGCATACCTATTAATTCGCTTTTTGCATTCAAATGAAAAGAAACGAAATGTTCTTCGCTTGCTATTCGAAGTGGCTGCAAAAGTTTTGCTGCATCGTTTGGACAACGTATTGGAGGAAGCTTAGTACCACCTCTATTCTCTTTGACCAACTGCAATTTCAATCTCGGAAACTGATAAACGGCATGATCGGCTATTTGAGAGGCAGATCTTGGTTTAAGCTTCTTCGGCTGAACACCTGGTTGTCCATCGAATTTCAGCTTTGACTTTGAATACAATCTCTTTTCCACTTCAGCTTTGAGCTCTTTTGTATTTATCTCTTTTAGAGCAGACATAATTCCTCCCACAATGAGGCCAAACCCATTATCAAGCGGGTTTGAAGGTCACCGATATACCAACCTATATTTATACGAATGAGTCTCTAAAAAGTTCAAATGTACCAAAGTCAGAAATTGGGGCGTTTTTCTGACGGGTAATCCAAATATCTTTAGACAGAGAAAAGTTAGAAATTCGGGCGTTTTTCTGACGGGTAGTCCAAACAATTTAGGTAGTCCAAACAATTCAGGTAATCCAAACAATTCAAATATATTTAGTAAGACTTGCGGAAGCAGTTCCGCAAGCGAGGCGCAGTGGGCATGGCGGTGCATGCCCCTGCGGGTAGATGAATCGAATTCATCTTATACAGTTTGGTTTTTCCATTTTCCAGCTTTGAAGTGGATGATGGCAAGGACACCAAGGGTGATGACAGTCGAGGACATTGCTACCCAAGTACCCATCGGCACCCATCCGAAATTTACAGTGAGCAACCACGCTAACGGTAAGCGAAGACAGATCATGCAAATTGTCGTTGTCCACATTGGCCACTTCGTATAGCCTGCACCCTGCATGGCACCAAACAGAATCAGCCATACAGCGAGGAGCGGTTCGCAAACACCGATGACCTTCAAAAATTGCGTGGTGTATTCAACCACAAGAGGATCACCAGCAGTCATCGCACCTGCTATCTTCTCAGCTCCGAAGAACATGACCGCTCCGAAAACGGTGTTGGTAGCAGCTCCTACTCCCGCGACCTGCCAACCTGCTCGTTCGGCTCTATCAGGTTTTCCGGCACCAAGATTCTGGCCGACGATTGTTCCGACAGCCATGGATAAAGCATAAATGGGCAATCCTGCAAACATTTCTTCCACTCTGAATCCGACTGTCCAAGCAGCTTGGCAAGCAGCCGGATGAGCTGTTCTTGCGAACACGAGAAAGAAGAAGAAGTTACCCATAAGCCAGGCGAGATCCTGCACACAGGCCGGTAAACCGATTCGCAGTAAACGTTTGCACCATGCAAACGATTCTTTGAAATCGAAACCGTTACTGAAATTGAGGGCTTCGCCTAAGTCCGATCGCTTCAACATTGCAAGCGTTATAACGCTTCCTATTGATGAAGCAACTAAAGCTGAAAGAGCAATACCGGAAACACCTAGATGAAGCGGCTGGAGACAAAACAAACAATCGAAACTTGCGATCATTGTCGTCATGCATAGCCATGTCATCATTGGAATACGTGTACTGCCACGCGCTCGAAAGATCGAGTTGCAGATCCAAATTATATTCCAGGGTATTGGTGTCAACAGATCGACGCGCAGATATTCCCAGGCTAGCTTGTCTACTTCGCCACCTGCTCCTAAGAAATTGAGCAAGGGTTTAGCCACCGCAAACCCTACCAAAGTGGAAAAGCTGCCAAATAAAAGTGCAAATACAAGTGAATTCTGAGCGGCCTTGATTGCTTGGGGGCGATCGCCCGCACCCCAAAATCTGCTCACAAGAGCAGTAGCTGCAGCAGACAATGCGACCGCAAGCATCATAATTAGATAGTGGATTTGTCCACCGAATCCAATTGCAGCTTGCGTGGCACTACTTAGTTTGCCTGCTACATATATATCGGCGAAAGAAGCAACTGCAATAGTTAACATATTCAACACAAGCGGCCAGGAAATTTGCCATATAGCGCGCCACGTTGAACCGGATGTTATTACGTCCGCTTCTAACGAATTTTTTTCTTGTTCCATTTCAACGACTGACATATCTCGTCCTCAAATACTTTATGCCGGGAACCTCGGATAAAACGCGAGATTCACTCAGCGCCCCGGATGTTTGTTTCGATCCGCGGCTTTCAGTGTTTAGTTAGAGTCCAAACGGTTTGGCAGCTAACGAAACGCGCGAAAATCGCCGCGATTTCGATGTGATGGTGCTTTAAGCCAACCCTTGGATTTCATAGTCGTTGCCCAAAAAAGGTGAAGAGGACAATCATAAGGGTTGCGACCGATAAAGAGCAAGACTTTTAATCTAGAACTTAGGAAATGTTTTCCACTCATAACATCAATCCTCCTTTCTATTTTTTTCTGTATTTTTCGTTCTGAATTTTTCCGCGCTTAAAACGCCGCGCACCAGACACGGTGTCGGTTGATTTTCGCCCGAATTTCTGACGCCCTTGAGACCGTGTTTAGAATATGTCTAAAGATAGAATATGTCAATGTTGATATGGTCGCATGGGCGACACTTGCTTAATTGCCTAACACTTGATAACCGACTCAAAGCAACACGCACTAACAAAAGTGACGAAATTCCTGTGCACCAACATCTCTATTTTGATTTTGCCGTTCATAACCACTAAGAGCTGTCTTTATCCCGGATCAAAACGCGTGCAACGCTTCGGCTAGAGCCAATAACATTGCATCACTATTGCGTGGTCCAAGAAACGAAACTCCGACACGCCAATGCGATTTCGTTTGCACTGGAATTGTTATTTGCGGAAATCCTGACAGCGAC
>CAJCIF010000459.1 GCA_903970355.1 Actinomycetota bacterium | reverse complement strand
AGGTAACCGCCACAAGCAGAAGAACCAGCCCCGCGGTAGGCCAGTGCAAATGAGCCCCGGCATTGCTTGTTTCCGGGGTTCCTTTAACTTCAGTCTTGAGGGCGGTCATTAAAAAGGCCAGGCGGGCAGTGCCCATACGAGAATTAAGACCCCCTATATTAACCCGCCAGTCTGGGATAAATCGCTCATTTGGCCACTAAAATGCTACACACCTGGAACTTGCTTAACACTTGCAAGAAATCACTGCCAAGCGAAAAGCAGGCCAGCTTGGTCTTACTGGTTGGAACCCGAATTTTAAAGGATGGCGATCCTTACAAATTCCTCATGACAACAAATATATTTGGGCACTGCGGCGACTTTATGTTATCTTTGACGGGTGTCTTCATAGGATTAGATTTATGATGTCGGAAATAGCCAAACTGATTCAAAACCTGTTTGTTCGTGAAGAGGGATCGGGTGATGTCGGATTCGGCGGATCACTAGCCTTCATGGCACTTGCGTTTGCACTTCTTTTCGTTCTGGTAATTGGCATTCAGAATCTCATGATTCAGCAAGTATCAGACAAAACCGTGAACGGTCTCAACAGCATCGCCACCGGTACACATTCAAAACTGCAATAAGCTCCGAACCTCGTTCGGCACTTAATGTTAGGACATGGCATAGCCGTGTCCTTTTCTGTATGGATCGCGATTATGTGCTCGTCCCGATATCAGCAGTTTCCGTTCCTACAACGGCACCCACATAAATTCGTCGCTCGGGTGGCCTATGTCTGGCTGCTTTTCGAACTTGTTATTTGTGGCATCGAGTAGTCCAATGTTTGGAGTTGATTCACTCGAGACCAGAATGTGTTTTTTGTCCGACATCATCATCATGCCGCCCGGGAAATCCAGATCCAGAGGCAATTTGATATCATCCAATTTCTTGTGCATAACCAAATCGAAAACGCTTATCGTGTTGTCTTTAGCATTGCCCACAAACAATTTGGTATCGTCTTCGTTCAAGACCAAACCAATCGGTCCATTGCCTGTATGCAGTGTTTCGATCACTTGTCTCTTGCCGACATCAATGATAGATATCGAATTCGAAAATCGGTTTGATACATATATTTTTTGACTGTCCTTACTGATCTCGACACCATTAGGCATGGTGCCAACCGGGACGACTTGCATCACTTTCTGAGTGAGGGCAGACAATAAAGTAACTTTGCCTGCCGGTGTATTTAGTGCCACCAGCACTTGTCCATTTGGTGAAACAGCAAGCTTACCGGGTCCAACCGGCACTTTTGTACTGGAAAGCAGCTTTTCAGATGGCAACTCGTAAACGACTATGCTTGCAGTAGCACTTTGAGAAACGAGTAGCAATTTGCCGTTGGGAAGCGCAACAATTCCCTTGGGTGATGAATGTGGTGGCAGATCAATTTCTCCAATAAACTGCTTGCCGCCTGGATCAAGCTTCAAAATTCGGTGCTTCGATTCATCAGCTATATAGAGTTTGCCATTGGCATAGGTCATTGCGCAGGGTGTGCCTTCCGTTGGAAATTCCATTTCTTTGCTGAGATCAGACTCTTCCAGCATTGTTATTTTGCCGGCGGAAGGTGCCAGCACAAAAATGGCACCATGATCGGAGTGTTTTTGATTTGGAGAAGCGGCAGGTATTTTGGACGTGATACCAAAATCGGCCCTGTTGTAAATGACATCTTCAACCGCATCAATAGCAAGATCTCCAGCAACAGGCTTGAATGATTCCGGAATGACGAAGCGATCCGGAACAATGAGATCCGCTGCAAACTTACCTGTCAGCAAAAATTTTCTAAAAGATTCCGGCATATCTAGCGGCGGTCGGATAATTTTGAGCTTGCCATGTTGAATAACGCGCAAAAAGCTCCAGGCATTTGCAAATACCAAAAGAGTTGGTTCTTGTTTAGTAGGAAATGTGCCCTGTAGTAAAGCTTCATCGCCACTTACAGCATGTGGTTTTGCCGGTATTAGTGGGATGAACAGCTCGTCGTGCGTAGTTTCAAAGGCACCATCAAGCCGAATTTTTGCACCTGGATATGCTTTTAAAATACCATTGCGCAATTCGGCCGGTAATTTCGTTGCCCAGACCGGCGCGCCTTGAAAAAATAGACTCAAGACGAACGATATTACAAGGCATGAAGCTATGGTGCGTCGCACCATTTTTGCTTCATTACTTAGCTTCGTGTTCACCATGTCTTGGTTTGAAGAATTCGCCTATTTTCTCAAAAATAGAATGATCTTCCTTATGCTCACTTGGTGAATTTTCACCATTTGTTGAAGCTTCCGGCTTTTTAGGCTTGTCCTCCACCTTTCCGGCGGATTCTGCTTCTTGCGCCGCTTTCGCTTCGGCTTTCAGGTTTTCGATCTCTTCTTTGCTTACATGGAGTGATTCTCCCCGAAGCTCAGCCAGTTTATCAAGCAATTTCTTCTCTTCTGAAGATAGTTTCGTAGGAGTTTCAACAATCAAGTGAACAACTTGATCTCCTCGCCTGGTAGGGTTGTTAAGACGTGGCACTCCCAGTTCTTTCAGAACGACTGTGGAGCCCGCTTGGGTGCCGGCTGGCACCTTCACTAGCTTTTTACCATTGACAGTCTCGACTAGCAAATCGCCACCCAGAGCAGCCATAGAGAAACTGATTGGCTGTTTAACGTGAATGGTGAGACCGTCGCGAATAAAAGTTTCATGCTCGCGCACGCCCACGACCACAAACAAGTCTCCAAACGGGCCGCCCCGTTTACCCTTATCTCCTGCCGCCGTCATGCGAACTCGCGAACCAGATTCAATACCAGCTGGAATTTTGAGGTCGAACTCACGATTCTGTCTCAATAATCCTTCGCCACGGCACTCCCGACAGGGTTTTTCTATCTGCTGACCTACACCCTGGCAAGTCGGGCAAGCCGTAACACGGATACTTTGGCCAAAGAAGCTATTGAAGACTTGTTGAACCTGTCCCATGCCGGCGCAAGTTGTGCATTGTTTAATTTCGCTACCCGGCGTCGCACCGCTGCCACTACATGTGGTGCAATCTTCCAAACGGCGAATGGAAATCTTCTTCTCAACACCAAATACGGCTTCCATAAAGTCTATTTGCAGTTCATAGCGCAAGTGACTGCCTTGCTCCGGGCCGCCTTGCCTGCCCGTGCGCACGCCGCCACCGAAGAACATATCTATTAGATCATCTATACCGAAACCGGCAAGATTACTGAAGTCCATATTGTCGAAGCCGCGCGTCGTATTTTTGACACCTTCGTGTCCATAACGATCGTACGTAGCCCGTTGATTGTCATCGGACAGCACTTCATAAGCTTCAGCCAGCTCTTTGAAAGCAGCTTCATCACCGCTCTCTTTATTGTCCGGATGGAGATGTCTGGCTTTGTTGCGAAAGGACTTTTTGATCTCATCAGCGTTAGCTTTTTTTGAGACCCCTAAGACCTCGTAATAATCTCGTTTTGCCATGGTCGACAATCAGGGTACCTTCTTTAGTCCTTAGAACATGCCCGCCGAATTCAGTATAGCCTTGAGATATATACTTCAGTCGTCTACGGGAACGGCTCCGGCAGTTCCTTTTTGCTGAGCAGCTACTTCCCCAAGTTCGATTGGTTCTGCTGCATCAGACAACGTAATGCGTTTCTTCGTGGGAGGCGCAGGTGCTCTTACACCTTTGCCAGAGTGAATCGCCCGCCCTAAATCTAGCAAAGAAACATCCAATCCTGCTACTAGCGGTTTAAGGTCATCTGCCGATCCCTCAGTAAGGGCTTGCCTTACGGCTTCGACAGCTTTCTTTACTTTGTCAACATAATGCTTTTCGACGCGGTCGCCGTACTTCTCAATTGTCCTTTCCGCTTCCGAGCAAAGCGTCTGGGCTTGAACACGAGTACTTATCTTTTCTTTAGCTTGTTTGTCTTGTTCGGCAAATTCCTGTGCTTCTTTCTGCAGAGAATCTACTTCATCCGGACTCAATCCGGTTGTGCGTTGAATGGTGACGGAATGCTTGGTGCCAGAGCCGATATCTCGCGCACTGCAATGCAAAATGCCGTCGGCATCTATATCGAATGTCACTTCAATCTTAGGTACGCTGCGTGGTGCAGCCGGAATACCAGTCAAATGGAACTTCGCAAGAGATTTATTGAACGCCGCTAGTTCTCGCTCACCCTGAAGCACGTGCACCTCTACAGATGTTTGACCATCTTCAGTCGTAGTAAAAGTCATGGTGCGGCTGGTTGGAATTGTGGTGTTGCGCTCGATGATTCTTGTAAATAAGCCGCCTGCTGTCTCAATTCCGAGTGAAAGCGGAATTACGTCGAGCAAGAGTACATCTTGGACATCGCCAGCCAAAATAGAAGCTTGGATAGCAGCACCCAAGGCCACTGCTTCATCCGGATTAACCGATTTAATTGGTTCCTTGGAAAAGAATCTGCGAATAGTATCTTGTACAGCCGGTATGCGTGTCGATCCACCGACCAGAATGATCTGGTCAATCTTATCTGGTGTAAGTTCGGCATCCTCTAAAGCTTGTTGCAGCGGTCCGAGAGTTGCCTCGACAAGATGTGCTGTCAATTCGTTGAACTTGGCGCGCGTGATCTGCGTTTCAAGATGCTTGGGACCTGTTTCATCGGCCGTTAAAAACGGCAAATGCACTTCACTCACCATTGCTGATGAAAGCTCAATCTTAGTCTTCTCTGCTGTTTCTTTGAGCCTTTGAATAGCCATCAAATCGGAAGAGAGATCGATGTCTGTTGTAGTTTTGAATTCCGAAATCATCCAATCAATGATGCACTGATCGAAATCGTCACCACCCAATCTATTGTTGCCGTGAGTGGCTTTTACTTCAAAAACACCGTCGGTAATCTCCAGAATACTTACATCGAAAGTACCGCCGCCTAAATCAAAGACAAGAATAGTATTGTCATCGGCAACCTTGGTTATGCCGTACGCAAGCGCACTGGCTGTTGGTTCGTTGATGATACGCAGTACATCCAAGCCAGCAATTTGGCCGGCATCTCGCGTTGCCTGACGTTGAGAATCATTGAAATAGGCGGGCACCGTTATCACGGCTCGCTCTATTTTTTCACCAAGAAATGCCTCCGTGTCTGCTTTCAGTTTCTGCAGAATCATGGCCGAAATTTGCTCGGGGCTTTGCGAAATTCCGTCTACACCAAAACGAAAGTTGGTGCCCATTTCGCGTTTAATTGACTGAATAGTGCGGGTTGGATTGGTAACAGCCTGGCGTTTTGCAAACTGGCCCACCAGCCTTTCGCCATTTTTTGTGAAAGCAACAACAGAAGGAGTTGTCCTTGCGCCTTCCGAATTTTCGACAATGACTGGTTTGCCACCTTCCATGATGGCAACACACGAATAAGTAGTACCCAAGTCGATGCCGATTATCCGCTCGCTACTCATCTGCCACCTGTTTTTTGGAGGCCAGGATCATCCGAAGCCTCCTCCGCAACCTCGTCTGTGTCGCTTATATCATACGTTCTTGACGGTGCCTCTTCGTACTCTGTCAGGTACTCGGGACCAATCACCGGCAAATCCGCTGTCATTGTGGTCGGATCTTCCTCTCGTTCAAATTTTTTCTTTTCAGCCTGAGCACCATCTATATGCCCTGATTTTGCAGGGGAGTCACTCGCATCCGCAGGCTTATCAGATCCCGCTTTATCGGCCTTTTTAGATTTGGACGTCTTGGCTTCGGGCTCTAGTTTCTCCTCAGGCGCGCTAATGGGTTCCGGCTCCTGGGTCGATACTTCGTGAGCAACGGCTACCGGCGCATCCTCAACTTCCGGCGGTGCTGCTTCAACAGGCGCCGACTCGATAACAGGTGCAGCTTCTTCAGCAGGCGCTGCCACTTCCTCTTCTTCGTCTTTTGGAACAGCCACATTCACAAGGGCTGGTCTCAAAACTTTGTCCTTAATAGCGTAGCCACGACGTAATTCGTGCGCAATGTGACCTTCCGGCACCGCGTTAGTAGCAATTTGCTGAACCGGTTCGTGCAGACGTGGATCAAAAGCCTCACCGATCACTTCAATGGGCTTGACCCCTAATTGTTCTAAACACTTATGGAATCGGTTGTAAACTAACTTCAAACTTTCAAGTACTGTTTTTGAATCCGAATTTTCATTGAAACTCGACTGGGCTCGGTCAAGGTCATCCATGGCTGGTAATATCGCTTCCAGACCCTTTTGAATTCCAAGAGCCGAAAATTCATCGCGTTCGCGATCA
>CAJCIF010000458.1 GCA_903970355.1 Actinomycetota bacterium | reverse complement strand
CGTTGACTGCCTGTTCAAAGGCTTTGTAGTCGGTGACATCAAAAGTATATGCATTGACTGTAGCCCCGAGGGAACGAATTATTTCTGTCGACGTCTCCAGGCGATCGGTTCTGATATCCCCCAACCCTAAGTGCCAACCATGTTTTGCTAATTCGCTTGCAAACGCCAGACCAAGCCCGCTTCCAGCACCGGTTATGAACGCCCGCTTCTTTGGATATTTCTTCGCTAGTCTTCGTAAATCGATCGGTGAACTCATATCCTGGTACTCCTGCAAACCTTGGGCGTGTTTCCCTTCCTAATTAGCATTATAGACAGTTTGACTGTAATGTAATCCGCTCGCGATGCCTCTTTTGAAATTCTGCGAATTTTCCTTCCTTTTGTCACCGATCCGCCACGCATAGGTGTTTAGACTGCATCCACTTTACAAGAAATAAGGTGGAGCTGGAATGACAATATCTATCAGTGATTCGGAGCTTGGTGCCCGAAGCGGATTAACACATTTGACTCCGAAATTGAGTCGATTAGGATCCGAATCTATAGACGTACGCGAGGAAGAAATTGTTCACGCCTTGCTTGCCGGCACAGATGTATTGGCCATAACGCCGCAAATGAATAAAGGCATTTGCTATCAATTGGTGGCCTTATCGAAGAAGGGAACGGTTTTGGTGGTTGGTGATGTCACTCCGGCACTGCGACAAGAAGCGGCCTTGCTTCAATCAAAAGGTATTGAAATAGCCATTCTTAATGGCATGGATTCCCTGGAACAAACATATTCTGTGCTGGAAAGCTCAAAACCGGGTGCGAGAATTCTCTACGTGGCGCCCTCTTTGCTTAAATTGCCAAATCTTTTTGATGGATTGAGCGCTAGCGAAATATCGCTTCTTTGTATGCTTGATATACATCGCATTTCGATCTGGAACGCACATCACACCTTTGAGTTTCAGACATTTGCAGCTTTTCGAAAACTCTTCAAACATCTGCCGTTACTGGCTTTAGGACGAGTAACCGATGTTGCTACACGCGATGACATTCTTTTGCAACTGGGAATGCAAAACGGAAAAGTGATCGCATACGGATTTGATCGGCCAAATATTCGCCTCACCGTAGAAGATCATTTCGAGTCGAAAGTGCGCCTCATCCAATTCATTCGTGCTGGATATCGCAAAAGTGCTGGAATTATCTATTGCAAGAATGCAGAACGAGCGCAAGAAACTACAACGTGGCTCCTTAATTGTGGGCTCACGGCTGGCACTTATTTAGGTGGTGCAAGCGAACCGTGCCAATCTAGTTTGTCTAATTTCGAAAGTGGCGCAAACGATATTCTTGTTACGACATTGTCCGTTCAGGTACCAACAGACAAAAAAGAGATTCGATTTGTAGCGCATCTGGACATGCCTTCTAATCTGGAATCCTATTACGAACAGGTCGCGCAGATAGGGGGCGATGGCAAAAAAGCTGAGGCATGGATTGCTTACAGTCCCAACTATGCTTTGAAATGGCGCCGACAAATTGAAAATAGCCCTAACCCGGTCAGCCAACTCGCCTTGCAAAAGTTGGAATCCGTCGTAGCATTTTGCGAAACTGTTGAATGCCGACGAAAAGCATTGTTGGCCCATCTTGGTGAAACTCTCTATCAAAAATGTGGAAGTTGCGATCTTTGCTCTTCACCCGCTCCTCGCTGGAACGGCACCTTGCAGGCACGCCGGGCTCTGGCTGCGGTCTATCGGACGCAGCAACGTTTCGGAGTAACCCATCTAATCGACATTCTCGTCGGCAAAAATAGCGATGCAATCAAGCGCCATAAACACGATCAAATTAAGAGCTTTGGTATTGGTACTGATACCAATCGCCGTGTCTGGCAATCCATATATAGACAACTTATTGCACTCGGCCATCTCAAAAATGATGCAACCGGATTTGGAGCTGTCTCCTTAACTGATAGTGGTGTAGCTGCTTTGAAGGGTGAATTGCAAGTATTCTTCCGCGGAGAATTGAAAATCAATAATCTTCGTAGACCCTGTACACGGCCAATTCCGAGTCGATTTGATCCGAAACGAAACCAACTGATGAACGCTCTTAACGAACGCAGAGCTGCAATCGCTCGTTCGAAAGGTGTTCGTCCAGAAGCCATTTATACAGACAGCATCCTTTTCGAGATGGTTCGTCAGCGCCCGCGATCGGTTGCCGATCTTTTGCGAATAGAAGGCATTACCGATCAAAGTCTTGCCACTTATGCTGAAGAATTTCTGGAATTGATCGCACTCTTTGCTAAGGCATAAATCCGGAACTGCGGATGACAAAATGTCACGCAAATAAGATAATGGAAACGACATTCATTATCGTAATAATCGCTTAAAGTCTGAAAAATACGGTATATTTGCAATTTCTAAAGTGCAAATGGGAATCGTTTTCATTTATAATATCGCTCCGCAAGGAAGCAGATATCGCAATGAATTTTTCGACGTTCTCAACATCGATTCCATCGGCAGCCGGTTCATTGAATCAGGGACATGCCATTGATGACTGCGGCTGCATTTATCTGGATAACGCAGCTACAACGCGGCTTGATTCGCGCGTGCGCGAAGCAATGAATCGCATCTGGTGCGAAGACTGTTTCGGAAACGCGCATGCAAAGCATCATTTTTATGGCAGTCGAGCTGTTGAAGCCGTCGAGCGAGCCCGCAAGGCAGTAGCGACCAGCATAAGTGCAGAGCCAGGCGAAATTGTTTTTACATCGGGAGCAACCGAAGCAAATAATTTAGCTATTAAAGGAATAGCAAACTATCTTCGATCGATTGGGAAAACGCATGTTCTAACTACGGCGATAGAACATAAGAGCGTTCTGGAACCGATAAACAGTTTGAGATTGCAGGGTTTCACTGTAACCATGCTACTGACAAAACCCTGTGGGATGGTAACCGCAGATATGGTGGAGAAGGCGCTGACACCGCAAACCGGGCTGGTCAGTATTCAGGCGGTCAATAATGAAACCGGCACGGTGCAACCACTAACTGAGATCGCAAATATGTTGTCCGGGCGCGGCATCCTTTTTCATTCGGATGTAGCACAAGCCCTGGGCAAAGCCCCTTTCGATGTGAAGGAAAAAGCTTTAGACTTTGCCACTTTTTCCGCTCACAAGATTTATGGACCGCAAGGAATTGGTGCACTTTTTGTCAAAAAGGATCACATCAATATTCTCGAGCCATTGTTGGCGGGCGGAGGGCAAGAGCTTGGCATTCGATCCGGTACCTTACCGGTGGCTCTCTGTGCCGGTTTTGGTGCAGCATGCTCTCTTCTTACAGATGATCGTGCTTATTTGCAAAGATTGCGTCTGAAGTTTTTAAATCGCATTGAGATGTTAAAGCCAGTTGTTTATGGGCGCCGCGATCCTGGCGGGAATGTGCCTGGAATATTGAATATTCGATTTCCCGGCATTGAAAGCGAAGTACTTATAAGTGTCTTGCCTGGTGTCGCTTTTGGTGTAGGGGCGGCTTGCAGCAGTACAGGCACAAGACTGTCGCACGTAATTATGTCTATTACCGGATCAGAACAAGCGGCGAAAGAAGCTATCCGCATTTCGTTCGGTCGTTATACATCAGAGTCGGAAATTGACTCTGCCGCAAGTCAAATTATTGGAGCAGTTATGGCTATTAGAAATCTTCAGGAGGATTGATCGAGTGAAAATTGCATTTGTAGGAAAAGGTGGTTCGGGTAAAAGCACGCTGGCATCACTGTTTATACGTTATCTGCAGCAGCAGGATCATCTCAATATTCTCGCGATTGACGCGGATTTGAACATGAATCTAGCCGGTTTGCTTGGTGCTCGTGTTGCTGATGGAAACTTCCTTTCCCGTCCGGAGATCGCAGATGATCTGCGCCGGCATTTAAAAGGAACAAACCCACGCATTAAAGATGTATCGATGTTTCTTCCCACCACACCACCAGGTAGCGGCTCGAATCTGATTGAACATGCAAGCGATCCGGCGTTAAAGCCTTATGCAGTGCGGATTTCCGAGCAGCCGCTTATCAACCTGCTTACCGTTGGAACTTACGAGGCTGATGGTGTGGGCCAATCGTGTTATCACGTCAATCTTTTTGTAGCTGAAAATCTTCTTTCTCACACCAAAACAAATGAAGAGTTTCATGTGGTTTGCGACATGGTTGCCGGTACGGATGCATTTGCTTATTCATTGCATCTTCAATTTGATGCGATCAATTTGATTGCCGAACCGACTCCTGAATCTATGGAAGTTTGCAAACTTTACCTGAACTTGGCTCGTGAAGCCGGTGTTGACGAGCTTGTGCATGTAATTGCCAACAAAATAGAAGACGAGCAAGATCTGGCATTTGTGCGCAAGCATCTTGGCAAAGAACCAATTGCGATGGTGCCGGTTATGTCTGAGCTTAAGAAGGCACGTCAATCTGGTCAAATGCTCACCGAAGCATTACTGACTGCGCCTATTCAAAAGGCAATGCAGGAAGTTGAGCGCCGGGCGCAGAAACCAGCTATTCATGCGGAAGACCGCTTGGAAATGCTGCATAAATTGCACAAAAAGTTGAACGGCAAGAAATGGGTTCAGCTCAGTTATGGAGATGTTCAGGATCAATTAGATCCCGAATTCAAATTGCAAGAAGCAACAGGAGTATTGGTATGACACTCGCACTAGAAGCCGGCAAGCAATCAGCCGTCTCTCAAGAGACAAGCAGGCGGAGACCCAAAGTAACTCCGCTTATGCACTCTGCAATCGGGAGATTTCTAGCGAACAAACAATTGGTGTTCGCTTTGTTGGACGGTCTGGGATCGCCCCTGAACGTCGTATTTCCAAGACACATCCTGGACACAATAGCGCGTTTCGAAGATGTCTATAGAAATAGGCAATTGCAGGGGAAAGTCTTCTACACATCGAAACCAAACAAATCTATCTCGCTTAAAAAGCAGGCGGCTCTAACTAAAGTTGGGTTGGATGTGTCTTCGGAGGGCGAGCTCATAACAGCTTTGCGCTCCGGTTTTGATGCAGAAAGAATTGAAGCGACAGGTCCAAAGAATATTGATTATCTGGCGCTTTCCGCACAGCAAGGAATTATTGTAGTTGTCGATAATTTCACGGAATTTCAACAGCTCGTTGCTCTCAACAATCTAACGGGGAAGAGAAAGACGCGCATTCTAGTTCGCTTAAACGGCTTTGATTCCGGTCCAATAAAATTCACAGCCACTGATGGAATTCTTGGATTCTCAGTTAAAGATGCACCAGCGGTAATTGACTATCTGGTGGAGCATAAGGAAGATTTCGATTTTCTTGGATTTGCTTTTAACTTCTATGCCGGCGATTACAGCCGCAGGCCATCAGCAATTGAAGCTTGCTTGCAATTGACTTTTGAATGCCTGCGTCGTGGTCTCACGCCGAAAGCACTCAACATTGGTGGTGGCTATGTTGTTCAATACGCAGCAGATCAGAATGAATGGAATGCTTATATCGAAGAATTGAAAGCGTCGGTTCTCGGTTCCAGACCATCTTTAACTTGGAACGATTCCGGCCTTGGTTTTCGACGTGAAGATGGGCTGCTTAAAGGCGCACCGAACTTCTTAGAGCACTATCACAAGAAAGCCGGCCATGAGGATCTCGCCGCCATTTTGGATAATCCATTGCCTGCATTCGATGGCTACTCTACTTCTCGCATTCTTTCAGACAACATGATCGAACTTTATGTAGAGCCTGGGCGAGCTCTTGTCGATCAGTGTGCCATTACTCTTTCCCATGTGAATATGGCAAAAGATTCGATGATGGGACATCAACTTGTTGTGCTGGATATGAATCGCAGTAATCTCAATTCCAATCAACTACAACTGATGACGGATCCAGTTGTAGTGCATCGAGAAGCCCCTACTCAGCTGGCTGACGATGGTGTGATGTATGTCGGCAATCTTTGCCTTTCACATGACATGATTCAGTACCACAAAACATTTCCTGATTTCGTTCCACAAACTGGTGATGCGGTAGCGTTCATAAACACTGCCGCCTATCAAATGGACTTTTCAGAAACAGATGTGCTTCGGCAGCGTATAGCGCAAAAGGTGGCTCTGGTGGAAAGCGCGCCGGGTCAATTCCGCTGGTTTTTGGATGATTTGTACAACCCGCTTGCGTTGGAGATGAAAATCAAACCATGATTTTTGAACAGATTACGGACATGATCGGCAATACGCCGCTTCTGAAAATAGCGCCGGAAGCGCATGGTCTCAATAACATAGATCTCTATGCCAAGTTGGAAATGATGAATCCATTTGGCTCGGTGAAAGACCGCATTGCCTGGGCGATGGTGCAAGATGACATCGAGGAGATCAAAGCGAAAGGGCAGACTATCTACGAAAATTCCAGCGGCAATACTGCCAAAGCGCTGCAGGCAATTGCTAACATTCACGGAGTTAATACCAAGCTCGTTACTTCGCTTGCAAAAGTTGAAGTGGTGAAAGAAATTGTCCTCATGCTTGGTGCAGAAATTGAAGAAGTGATGGGGGGGAGTGAGTGTTTTGACCCAAACGATCCGAACGACCCGCAATATTTAATTGCCAAAATGGTCAAAGATGATCCGGATAAAGTCTACTTTCCCTCGCAGTTCACCAACCCCAAAAACCCTGATATTCACTACCGAACAACCGGAAAAGAGATCGTGGACGATCTTAATCGAGTCGACTATTTCTTTGGTGGATTGGGGACAAGCGGTTCGACTTTAGGGGCAGCAAAGCGAATTCGTGAAGAAGGTAATCCAAATCTCGTCACTGTCGGAATATTTGCGAGCAAGAATGACTTTCTTCCAGGTGTTCGCAGTTTGGATCAAATGTGGGAATCCGGGTTATTCGAAAAGGATAATTACACGGATTTTGTGCACGTGGATTCAGGCGAATCTATAGATGCAATGATGGATCTCGTTCGCAAATCCGGGATACTTTGCGGACCGACAAGTGGCGCCAGTTACTTAGGAACCTTGCGATATCTTGCCAAAATTGATCCGCAATTGACCGAACGGAAAACTGCCGTATTCATCGTCTGTGATCGCATTGAATGGTACGTTGATTACATACGGCAAAGACGCCCGCAACTATTTGGACAGAAGCTAAAGGCTGGATCGCTGCGTTCCTTCGATCAAGCAATTGTAGAAGAGAAATGTGTTGTCCCAGTTGAAATCGCAGAAGACTGGATTGCACAGCATGACCCAATAGTAGTTGATGTTCGCGGCAACCTTGCCTACAGAATGTCGACCATCCCAAACTCTATAAACATTCCCTGGGAATTGTTCGAAACCATGATCGATGGGTCGGATCCTTTTCCAAAAGATCGACCGATACTTCTTGTTTGTCCAGTTGGTGAAAAGACGGCTCGATATGCCGCTTACATGCAAACACGCCAATACAAGGCTTTCAGTTTGGGCGGTGGAATTTTAGCCTGGCGCAATGCCAATAGGCAACTCACTAAGGTGGAAGTTGGCGCTGTATCCGGTATCCGTTAAACCATTAAGCGGAGGAATTAAGCTAATGGAGGCAAAACAATCCATGTCACAGAGCGAATTCTTGCGCAGACGGCTGAGCCGGAATTGCAACCTTGTGTTGAATGTTCTAGATGAAACTCAAAAATTGATGAGCGCTCAAGAGATTTATCTCTGGCTGAAAGATAGAGAAGGAGAGGACGGCCCCGGTCTAACAACAATCTATCGAGCCATCGATATGCTCATTGGACATGAGCTCTTGCAGTCGGTAAATTTCGGAGACGGCGAAAAGCGCTTCGAGCGAATCGAACCAGGCGAACATCACCACCACCTCATATGTGTTCGTTGCAGAACAAGCGTGCGTCTTGAAAGTTGCTTTGTCGATCAGCTAGAACAGCGCGTTAGACAGATTCACGACTTCGTTATCCACTCACACATATTCGAAATCTATGGCATGTGCCAGAACTGCTTGACTGAAGCAAATTTGGATTGAGCTAACTATTTCCGTAATATCGATTCTTTTATATTAACGACTTGCTCGCGGGTTGCATTGGGATGATCTTTGAAGAAAGGAATCCATT
>CAJCIF010000457.1 GCA_903970355.1 Actinomycetota bacterium | reverse complement strand
AATCTGCGTGGTTTCCGCCGATTTTGGGGGTGAGACTACGTAATTACCCCATCCGCGTGGGAAGTTCACCAATTGTTCGCTTTGCAACACACAATTACACTCCTAGTTACGAAATGAGCGAGGCGTTTGCAAGTGGCGCTTCAAGCGAAACAGAAAGCATTAAGGGGTGGAATTCGATGAGTATGTTCAAGAATCCGAGAGACGAAGAAAAGCTTTGCCAAATTTTGAAAGCATATGTAGAAGAGTGGGGTCCGGAAAACGTTATCGTATCGGTGCCTCAACACTGGAGTGATTACAGCACAAGCAGCCTCGGTCGCGTTAGACTCGAGTTTGCAACCTGCGACACAGTTTCTATTCGCGTTGAGTACGAATTCATAAGAGTTAAGTACGACGTGCAACTGCAAGCTGCTTAGTTAAAAGCCACTTCGCCGGGCGCTTTCTGAATCGCAACAAGCATTAATGGGACGCATTGCCTGCGTCCTTTTGCTTTTCATGCCGTTTAAGGCAATGGTTGCTTCAAACAAATAGTGCGCGTGCCGTGCTCATACCAGATGATTTCGCGTTTGAGCTTGGGATATTCAACCTGAAAAGCAAGGTGCAAATGTTCGTTTGAATGCGGCCGAATGCTGAAGATCATATCGACACTGTCATCCGTACTTGTGCAGAGAGGAACGCGATTGCCGTTGCTGTCTTCAAGAAAGACATCGATTGAATTCAAGGTAGATTCACTCTCATTGGTAACCTCAGCATCGACATAAAGAATATGGCCGCCCAGACCGTCCTTTACCAGCTTTCCTTTTTGAATAGCCATGTCCAACCCCTCTAAATGAGGGGCTTTAAACTTGCGGGTCGCTTCAACTGCAACCGGCATGAGAAGGTCGGTGTCAATTTTTAAGTTGAGATCATCACCTGGTTCGAGCCTGGCAACCGGACCTCTGCGATACAGTGCGTAACCAGTGGCCATCAAGGCTCCAGCTGCAGCACCGCCGGCGATATTGTAGCCATGCATGGCGATCGTTTCGTGTAAACCAAATATTTGATAGGCAACTAGAGCCCCTACAATGGCTCCGCCTGCCGCATACGACGCCACAATGCCGAAACCTTTCGCTTTTGATTTCATCGTTGATTTTTTGATGTTATCGGCCTGTGCACGAAATGCAAATACCCGTCCATCCGGAGTGACGATGCGATTAAAAGACAGTTCGACACTGCCCGGTCTATACACATGTTTAGGTGGATTGATCTTGTCCACTCTTCCGTAAAAAATGGTGCCCTGTGGAATGACCTTGTTTTCATCGACATAAAGGTCTTCGCTGACCTTTGCGGTAATTATTTGGCCGGATTTGGCAGGTAAAAGTTCGCCGTCTAGATCGCGGTCCATCATTTTGAGGGCATGAGTGGGAACCATAGCCAACTTCAGCTTAAGCGGCGTACCTTTCGGAATTGCATATGTAACCTCACCCTTCAAGAGCGGTGATGGCCCCTTCGATTTTTGCTCGTTTGGAGAAGGGGGGTCGGATGTGTTTTCGCCTGACGGAGCGCGGTTTTCCGGTTCTTCAGCCGCCAGAGTGAAAGGGCCGTTTGCCAAAAGGCTAAACAGAGCCATGGTGACCAGGAAACTGCGCTGGAACTTGGGCCAGATAGACATATTCAAATTCATAGCTCAAGGTCGGGGAGAAAGCTCGCCCAGTATAAGTTATTACTGGGCGAGGGATTCCATTGGCACATTGAAACTCACTTTAATGTCCGATATGAAACTTTTCCAATATGCGGGCAAGTCCCTATTCATTACCAATTGGCGGTTTGCAGGCTTGGTCCTCGATAACGTAATTTTGCTCGATACTGGGCATATGAAATGAGGATTAACGGAGACCGCCTCTTGAGTTAGCGGTCTTAACCGTACATAGCAATACATAGCAAAAGATTTTGGGCGACATTAGCCGCCCGCTAAATAGGAGAAGTATGGTCGCTGAACCTACCGCACAAGACAGAGCTGCCAAAGCTCAATCAAGGATCGATAAGCTAAGCACGCCGGAAGACATTCTTCTTCTCAAATACACTCCTGAGCTCATTGAAGAGCTTTCGAACCATGTGACGCGCAAAAGCCTATTTGATGCCATTTTGATTGATGCTTCCGAAACCGGCTTCCTCTTTACTGCCGAAACTCTCATCGAATCAGCAGCTCTAGCCAGGAATTTGCTCCAACTGCAAGGCACCATGCTCTGGATTAAAGCTGAGAAAGCGATTGGTATTAAGCGCGATTCCATTGTCGGAAACTGCTCCTTCACCATTTTTGACAGCTATGCGGAATTGTTCGACTATTCGCCGGCCCTTACCGCACGTGTGCGCGATATCCTCGGCAAAACAGACAGCTTTCAAGAAAGCACGGATCTCTCTCAACAGGTGTTGATGTCTGTCATTCCGGTTTTGACGAAAGCCGGTATAAACGCAAAAGGTGCCATAGAAAATGTCAATCAGCGTATTAGCGTTCTTGCGGCAATCGATAATTTCACGGCTCTTAGTGGTCTCAGTGAGCGCCTGGTAAAGTCCGGCAGAATGACTTTCGAAGAGCTTCTTGAAGAGATCAAATTTCTTGAAGACAGCAAAATGATTTATCCGGTTCTTGCAAAAATACCATTTCTCGTAAATTGCTTCAGCATACGGACACCATTTTCACTCGATGATTATCTAATTGCAGCAAAGCTTGTCACACGCGTGCAATTGGATGAACTGGTAGCAGAATCGCGCGCTGCCATAAACAAAGATCACATCACGGTTGGTGCCCTGGCCTTGAAGAAAGGTTATATCAATGCCCGCCAATTGGAAGTAGCAATTAACGATCTCTCCTTCTACGGTCAGGCCGGAGGAAGAGATGGCACACGCATGATGAGGTCTGGAAGCGAAGAAACGCAATTGCAAAGTTTGGTTGGATATCTCGGTTCAACAGACCCTTCCAACTTGTTGCAGAATTTGGTGCAAAACCGCGAAGGCGGCGTTCTATCCGTCGAGCATAAAGATCAGCACTTTAGGGCTATGTTTGATGCAGGCAAACTTACTCATGCAAAAGTGGGCAAGATTTTGGGCAATCAAGCTGTTGTTCAATTCGCCAGCGCCTGGCATGAAGGCATTTTTGTGTTCATGAAGAGAACCCCACCCCCGGATCTATCCGTTGAGGAATGCAAACTCACAAAGATGCTCGATAACTTGTTGCTTGATGCAGCCCTTGCAAAAGACAACATGGAAGTTGTAAACAAAAAATTGCCGAACGGCATTGAATCGATTCTTGAAAAAGCCGAGGACACAAAAAATCTTCTCGGTGAAGGCAAGTTCAAAGATCCTTCTGAAGGATACGACATAAGCGAAGCCGAAGTTGTCCTCATGCGGCGCCTCTGGAATGAACTTGATGGACTGACGACCCTGGTTGTAGCAGTAAAACGTCTAAGCGATGTCGCTTTGTATAAAGGCATGCGAGCTGCTGATCTGTTGAGGCATTATGGTCTTGTCACCATTCCGGAAAATAATCTGGATGGTCCGCTCAAAGATTTCAATTTTATGGTCAAGAGCGTATCTGAAAAGATTGGACGCGATCGCAACACCGCATTCCTCAGATTGAGTATGCGAGATACTGTTGGCTATACACAAAGAGCAAGAATGTTTGCCATAACTTCATCCGGTGAAGTCGGTTTGGATATGGCTGCTGCCCGCAAAACGGGCGCTTCTTTGTCACTTGTAGTTCAGGACATTGAGAACTGGCAAGTGCAATACATTGAATA